>JAILOD010000051.1 GCA_024691015.1 Lachnospiraceae bacterium | reverse complement strand
GTGTATAAAAACAAGGACATGGAGGCGTATATTGTTCTGAAAAAGCCTCCTAAGGGCGTGGAATATTCACGATCTGATATAGCAAATTATATGGCATCCAATAATCTGAAGGCAGGTATAAAGGAGGCCAGGATAATTGCGGTCTTAAAAAAGAAGATTTACGACAGGGAAGTACTTATAGCGGAAGGGACGCCGGCGGTTGAAGGTAAGGACGGGTATTTTGAATATACCTTTGATCCGGACATGAAACGTAAGCAACCGCTTATAAGAGAAGACGGTTCTGTTGATTATTCAAGCCTGAATGTCATTGAATGCGTAAATGAGGGAGATCTTTTAGCCACTTACCATCCGGCGATCAAAGGAAAACCGGGAATGAGCTGTAAGGGAGTTGTTGTAAAGGCAACACCCGCAAGGGATATAAGGCCTTATTTTACAAAGGGCTGCGTTTATGATGAACAGACAATGACCTATACGGCAACTACGGGAGGCCGTATAGAGCTTACAAAAGGAAAGCTCGCGGTCATAAGCCTCCAGGAATACACAAAGGATCTGGATAATGTCTACGGAAATGTGGATTTTAAGGGCGATATTCTGATCCATGGAAGTGTAAAGCCCGGTATAAAGATCACCGCTACAAAGAGCGTTACAATTGACGGTACGCTTGAAGGCTCCAGTGTGTGCGCGGGCGGAGATGTTATAATAAAAGGCGGCATTTTAGGCGGAGAGACCTCAGTAATAGAATGCGGCGGTGATATGATGGCAGATTTTATAGAGTATGCCTCTCTGAATGTTAAGGGCGATATTTCGGCCAACATATTTTTGAATTGTAATGTTGTATGTATAGGCCGGGTTTATGCCACAGGTAAAATGGGGGCCATAGTCGGTGGAAATGTATACGGGATGGCCGGTGTTGAATGTGTTATCGCCGGAAATGATGTCGGCTTGAGAACCGTGATCGCGGCGGGAGTGAGGGCATCCTATAACACAGAGAGAACAACAAAGGTAAGAAATATAGATCTTCTTACGGAACAGATAGCAACAATCAGCACGGAGGCGGATGAGATAGAGAGACTCAGGCGTCTTGGTACGGCCGATGATGTTCAGCTGGAGCGGAAAAAAGAACTGATGAGAGAGAAGATATCTCTGGATGCACAGTTGATGAAGGAAAGAGAAAGACTGGAAGAGCTTACGGATTATATGGACGGCGCAGAAGGGTGTAATATTATCATTAACGATACGCTTTATCCGGGCTCAATTGTCCAACTGGGTGTTCAGCAGATGGTAATAGATGAAGAAAAGCGTAAAGCTCAATTCAAATATGATGATAAGAGAAATATGATATTAAAGCCAATTATTGATTGGGGTTAATAAAAGAGGATAATTATGATCGATTTTGATGAAGAGATAAAAAAATTCAGGCCACTTCCGGAAATAGACGATGTGGAAGATGCGGTCCATAATCATGATGTTTCGGATATGTTGGATCTGCTTATGGCAATGATGGAAGATAGTAACAGATAAACAGACGGTGAGGACTATCGCGATGAGATGCTACAGATGCGGCGCGACTTTGTCCGGGGACGATTATTGTCCCAGCTGCGGAGCTGACGTAAAGACATACAGAAGGATAATAGGACTTTCGAATTCATTTTATAATGAAGGGCTTAAAAGGGCTCGTATAAGAGATCTTTCCGGTGCAATAGAAAGTCTGAATATGGCTCTCAAATGTAATAAGAACAATATTGATGCCAGAAATCTTTTAGGTCTCGTTCATTATGAGATGGGAGACATTGTCAATGCTCTTGCAGAATGGATAATCTCAAAAAGTATCAGACAAAAGAAGAATATTGCAAATGATTATATAGTTGATGTCCAGAACAATCCGGTCAAACTTCAAAGCATAGATCAGTCAATAAAAAAGTACAATCAGGCACTGATGTATGTCCAGCAGGATTCGGTGGATCTGGCAATCATACAGCTTAGAAATATAGTAAAGGCCAATCCGGGACTTATTCCGGCAAGAGAGCTTTTAGCTTTGTGTTATATAAAAACCGAAAAATGGGATCTGGCTAAACGTACCCTTGAAAAGTGTCTGTTACGGGATGTTAACAACACAACGATTCTTTATTATCTTAAAGAGGTCAATTCCATGATCGCCGAAATGGCGGACGGGGGCGGTGACAGAAGACCCCTGAGACAGGAAGAGGCTATCTCCTATGTCAGCGGCAACGAATATATAATCCAACCGGTTCTGGATAAAGAAAGAAGCGGAACCAGCACGGTTATAAATATTATAATCGGGCTTGTGGTAGGTGCGGCCCTTATGTGGTTTTTGATATTGCCTGCCAGGATACAGAGTGCAAAGGAAGATGTAAATAATCAGTTAAAGCAGGTTTCTGAGCAGTTGACCAGTAAGAGCGCAGATCTTGACGAGCTGGAAAAGGAACTGAGTGATATAAAAAAGAGCAATTCAGAGCTCAACGGAGAATTGGACAGCTTTAATTCCGATTCGGGTCTTATGACAGGATACAATGCCATAATGGAGGCAGCTTCTGTATATATTGATGACAGCGATAATGCAAAAAGTGCTGCGGACATTCTGTCAACTGTAAGCCTGAATGGTGAAGGAAGCGAGCAGTACAGCAGATTGTATGAAGTTATGAATATCAAGGTCATGGACAAGGCTGCCCAGGATCTTTTACAAAAGGGTAAGGAACTATACGAGGAAGGCAGCTATGGTTCGGCCATAGAAAATCTTGAAAGTGCCAAACGGTATAAGGAAAATGCGGAAACCCTGTATTATCTGGCAATGAGTTATATCAAATCCGGAAATGAATCTGACGGCAGAACTATGTTAAACGATGTTATAAATGATTATCCGGATTCTTCTTTTGCGGATGATGCCAAGGAATATATACGCTCGAGTGAAGAAGAGGAAGAATGACGTATTTCAGCAGAAGACAGTACGGCCTTACGATGCTCATAATATTTGCGGTATTGATAATGCTTACCGTAATAGTACGAAGGAAGCGGTCAATATATGCGAAGGCTTCTATGTTTACCGTACTCTGGGCCGTATTTTTAAGGCTACTGTATGTTTACTATACACCTACATATATAAGGCAGCATGATGTTATCGGCTTCGGAAATGATGAAGGACAGGCGGCGTTTATAGAATGGTTTGTGACGCATGCGTATCTGCCGGATTTCAATCCGAGGGAGAAGTGGGGTTTTTTTCAACCTCCGCTACATCATATACTTGCAGCATTATGGATAAAGCTGAATATGGTCTTTGGGGTAGCTTATAATAAGGCCTGTGAGAATGTTCAACTGCTGACGCTTATTTACAGTATCGTTTTTACCGTTTATGCGATCCGGCTCTTCAGAAGATTCAGGATGGAGGAGAAAGAGTTTTTTATTGCTCTTGCCATTACTGCGATGCATCCGATCTACATTCTTCTTTCCGGATCGGTAAATAATGATATGTTATGCATTCTGCTTACATTGATGACTGTTTACTACGGGCTGGTATGGTATAAATCCGATTCATTAGCGGATATCATAAAGCTCGCTTTTTGTATGGGCCTGTCAATGATGGCAAAGCTGTCGGGCGTTCTGACGGTTCCGGCACTTCTGTTTTTGTTCATAAGCCGTCTGGTGAGCGGCGGGAAGAAAAAGGCAGGTCATTTTATACGGGAATATGTGATCTTCGGGATAATATCAATTCCGATAGGATTGTTTTCACCGATAAGGAATTTTATCCGGTTTGGAGTACCGTTAACCTATACTCCGTCAGTTAAGGAAAGTCTGGAAGGTTACAGTATACTGCAGAGATTTACAGATATTTTTAATGACAATCCCTTCACGAATCTGATAAAATACGGGGATCCTTTTGACGAGTACTGCATACCGCTTGCACTTATGAAGACCTCCCTTACCGGAGAATTCAATTTTGCCCTTGAAACCGATTATGTAACACCGTTTGCCCGTGTGCTTTTGATATCCGGTTCGTTACTGGCAATTATCGGGGTACTTTGCACCGTTCTTGCGGTATTCGGCAAAAGCTATATAAAGGATAAGACTGAAAGAGTTTATCTGGGATTGGTTTATATTGCAGCTATTGTTTTTTATGTAAACCTGTGTCTGAAAACACCGAATTTCAGTTCACAGGATTTCAGATACATAGCATATATCGTAGCGATCGAAGCATTGTTCATAGGTGTGGTTTTGCGTTATAATAACCAGAATCACAAACATAAAGTTTTTGGAATGTTTATACTTACGACAACTGTAGTATTTTGTGTTTGTACATCGGCAGTTTATCTTCTTCTTGGGATGCCGTGAGATAATTCAATAAACAGGAGATAGAAATGAAAATAATACACTGTTCCGATATTCATCTGGATGCACCGCTTTCTGCAAATTTCAGCCGATCAAATGCGATGAGACGCAGGAATGAAATCCTTCTGACGTTTGTAAAAATGGTAAAATATGCTGTCGACAACAGAGTTAATGCCATTATCATAGCGGGAGATCTTTTTGATACGGATACTCCGACCGTTGAAACGGCAAATATAGTGAAGGCCTGTATCGAAAACAATGCGGATATAGATTTTATATATCTGCAGGGAAATCGCGAAGGAAATGCTTTTCTTAAAACCTTCACCGGGGGGCTGCCGTATAATTTCAAGGTGTTTGACAGACACGACACCGCACTCAGATACAAGGAAACGGTTATTGCTCATTTTGAACACCCGGAGGATGCTCCTTCATTTTATGAGGGGGATATTAATATTGTAATTAATTACGGGGAGATCGATCCGGCAAGATGGGCCGGGAAAAATATAAACTATATGGCAATGGGGCATTATCACAAACACATCGAGGGGCCTATAGATCAAAGAGGCGTATACTGTTACAGCGGCTGTATTGAGGGTAGAGACTTTGATGAGTGCGGAGAAAAGGGCTTCGTGGTGCTTAATATAAAAGAAAATGAAAACAGGGTAGAAAGGACTTTTGTACCTTTTGCAATGCGTACCATTCATGAGATCACTTTGGATATAACGGATATATACCGAACCGAAATTGTCAACGAAGAAATTGAAAAGCTTACTGAGGATATTCCCAAGACGGATCTCATAAAAGTGGTATTAAAAGGGAGTCATGCTGTTGGAGAAACTGTAAATATTGATTTCCTGACAAAGAGATATGAGAGGGAATTCTTTGCCGTAAAGGTTGATGATTCGAGTGTTTCGGTGGATATACCGGCTTCGGATTACAAATTTGACAGGTCACTTAAGGGTGAGTTTTCCAGACTGGTTATGGATAGTGACATGACCGAGGAAGAAAAACAAAAGGTCATCGACATGGGTATAAAAGCTCTGGCCGGGATGGAGGTTTGATATAAAATGAAGATTCTATCCTGTTATATAGACAATTTTGGTAAGCTTCATAATATGAAATGCTCTCTTAAGGACGGTTTTAATATGATGAATGCCGATAACGGCTGGGGTAAGAGCACATTCGGTGCCTTTATCAGAACCATGTTTTACGGTATGAACCAGAAGAAATCGGGTGCGAAATTCGACAAATGGGATTACAGAAGAAACTATCAGCCGTGGCAGGGAGGAAAGTTCGGAGGCTGTATAACATTTGAATATAAGAATAAGGAGTATCGTCTGGAAAGATATTTTGGAAGTAAGATCAGTGAGGATACTTTTTCGCTCATAGATCTTAAGACCATGCAGGTATCCAATGATTTCGGCCCTCAGATTGGACAGGAAATATTTGGTATAGACGGAGAGGGTTTTGAGAGAAGTGCCTATATACCGCAGAACGAACTGTTTATTGAGGCCAATGACAGTATTAACAACCGTCTGCTTGGCCTGGTTGAAGATGAAAATGATATGAGCCGCTTCAGTGTGGCCATAAAAGCTCTTGATAAAGCAAGGCGTGAACTGGTTAAGACCGGTGGCAGAGGAA
>JAILOD010000043.1 GCA_024691015.1 Lachnospiraceae bacterium | reverse complement strand
TATAAGGGTACCGAATCTGCCGTTTTTATGATAAAAAGAAAACCACGAAAATGCCAGTCCACCCAGATACAGCCTTATAATGTACATAAAACAAAACATATAGTCTATCCGGGTTCCGGGCCATATTGCCCCGATAAGTGTAAGCGGGTCTCCTACCAGATGATAGTTCAATAACTCAACTATATCTTCTCCCATACCCAGATTAAAATCCCACATAGGTATGTTTATTCCATTCCCGGATAAAACATCTTTAATTATGGACTTTAACAGTTTAGAATAATACAGCATCGTATTAAAATTCTGTATAAGTCCGTCACTATTGTCTATGAAGGTCTTACCATACAGTATGAAATACCTGAACACAAATGCTGCCGTAACGGCAAAACCGAGAGTATAGACAACAAAATACGCATATTTCTTTTTTTTGAAAGCCTCAATAAAGGCCGCTGCTTTTCCCATTAAAATCTCCGGTGATCTACGGTGCACTAAAAGTCCCGTAAGTTTTACTTTATCTTAAATAGCTGCACAAAATATCCCGTATCAGAACTCTTCTGAATAAATACCTGATACTCCGGTTTCTTTTTCTCTCCCTCATAGAAGTTATAGAATTCGTGGCTTCCGTTTTCTATATAACCGGCGGAATACAGGCACCTTGAAAGTTCATCATATTTTTCATTCATTCCCATATAGGTGGGTTCGTAATAGTATGCACTGTGATTGTGTCCTCTGTAATAAAGGCTGCCGTCATCCCTGTAGATATAGTTTTCTTCTATAAGGGTCTCATATCCTGCATCCTCATTTTCTCTGTTGAAGTCCATGATCTTTAAGGATTTCAGCTTGCCGGATATGTATTCTATGTTCTTGATATATCCTCCTGTTGCCATCTCACTCTTTTCCGTCATGATCTCGAAAGAGACAAGAGACCTGGTACTCGTCATCCCTTTAAAAGGCACAGCGGTAACCGAAGCCCATTTTTTCAGATTACTGTCATATTGCCAGCGGGACATAAATACCACACCGGTCTTTGAACTCTTTTTATAATAAACATCCAATGCTTCGTTTCCGAATTCATCATCATATGTTCCTATATGATCGTTATCTTCCATCTCAAGGGCCTTAAGAAGTTCTTCTTTGCTGTCGTAGCTTTCCTTATAATCCAGAAAATCATCGTCGATATTGTAGAACAGGATCGAATCGTCACGCTCACCTTCATAAATATTGAGATTATTTAAAATATATGACTTGTAAAAATCCTGGTTTATAGGCTCCCTGTCATTATCCAGCTGGACCGGGCCTTCATATATGACTTTATTATCAATCGTATTGGTAATCTTCTGCGTTACGTTTTCAAAATCGTTTTTTTCGCTAAATTTATATTCCCATCTCTTACATTTTACGCATCTGTTATCTTCGGATATGATCTGGTAAAAATCCCTCTTTCCACTCATCTCATCAGTTTCTTCGGTATAGATCAGACGATTATAGGTACCGCTTACGACTCCGTCGTATTTGGGTATCTTTACACTTTCCGGGTAAAAATGCTTATTTGCAAGATCCATAGCAAAATAGTATCCGCAGAATTCTTCATCGGCTTCCTTTGGAAAAACCGAAATTGCCGCAAAATCCACGGCTGCATCCAGATAATCATACTTGAATTCAGGCTTTCCCTGAATGTTAAGGTCTCCGAACTCCTGTACTAATGTACTCTTTTCATCAAACAGTCTGAATACACAATGTTCACCCGTGCTGTCTGTATCCACAAAATAAAGGGTATAATCTTTCATTTCATCCTCAAACGGAAAATCCAGATAAACAACCCCCTCTTTAACCTCTTCCTCTTCACTTTCCATTCCAACGGCTGCCATTGTTTCATTTTCAGATATTACTTCACTGCCGGAAATAGTTCCCGTAAGAAAATAATCGGCAAGATCATGAAACGGCTTTCCTGTAGTCTGGGCTCCGTTTTGTATGGCAACCCCCTGTGAATTACCGGATTCACTTGTACCGGCACATCCTGACAATATGAACAGCGCCGCCAAAAGCGCCGCTGTAAAAGAAAGATATTTTTTCATAACAGTTCTCTCCATTAAAGCTCTTTAACCTTTTCTTTAGGCAAGTATTTCAATGTTATATCGGTTAGCTTGTTTCTGTCAACAGGCTTACTCAAATAATCTATAAATCCTGCCGCAAGATAATCCTCTTTCATTCCGCCAAGTGCGTTTGCCGTCATCATTACCATCGGCGTATTGATATTCTTGTTTTCGCTGTCAAGAAGTGACAGCTGCCTTACCTGCATGCCGTCGATATCAGGCATCATGTGATCCATATATATGAGATCATATTTATTTGCCCGCATAGCCTCCAGTGCGGTCTTGCCACTTGTAACGGTATCGATATCGGCTCTCAGATCGTCCAGGAAATTACGTGCCACAACAAGATTTACGGTATTGTCGTCTACTAAAAGTATTCGACATTCCTTTGCTATATAAACCTTATTTTCTTCCTGTTCACTTATTGCCTTAAGTACCTTGTACTGAGCCATAGTCGTATCGGAATATATCTTCTGCGGGATCATCACAATAAAAGTGGAGCCCTTGCCATATACGGACTGAACGGATATCTCACCGTCCATAAGCGTAAGGATACGTTTAACAATGGTAAGTCCCAGCCCTGTTCCCTCTATATACTGGTTCTGTCCGCTGTTAAATCTTTCGAATGCATCAAACAGCTTTGTAAGATCCTCTTCTTTAATTCCGCTTCCCGTATCACTGACCATGATACGCAGGGTTGCCTTTTCGTTGTCTTCATCCATAAGCTTGATATAAAGCTTTACCGAACCCTGATCGGTATATTTGATCGAATTGTTCAGGATATTGATAATTATCTGCTCAACTCTCATAGGATCGCTGACAAACTCTTCCTTCATATTGTCATCGACCTTAACCTCGTATGCAAGTCCCTTCTGCTCCGCCTTTAACTCTATGATATTGTTTACATCGGCAAGCACCTTTCCAAAATGATAGGGCTGTTCAATGATCTCCATCTTACCCGACTCGATCTTCGAAAGGTCCAGGATATCGTTGATTATATTCATAAGGAGTTTTCCGGCATCCTTGATATGTTCGGCATACTCTCCTATCTGCTTTAATTTCTCCTCATCGCTCTTATCGGGATATTTGAGTTCCTTAAGTATAAGACTATCCATACCCAGAACCGCATTCATCGGCGTTCTGATCTCATGGGACATATTTGCGAGGAAATCACTTTTTGCACGGTTTGCCTTGGTTGCATCCGCTTCCGCCATTCTGAGCTGATCCATAATCTCCATCAGCTTTTTATAATCAGGCGTTTCCATCGAATAATAAATGACAAAAACACCCAGAGCGGCGAAGGGAAGCGTGAACAGAAGTCTGCCCTTACTTAAGGCCTGCGCAAGCATTCCCATAAGATTTAAAATGTAGACAAGTAAAAGAGCATTTTTTCTCTTACTTTCAAGCCTGTCCATCTTGGTAAAAAAAACGACTCCGGCAAGGATAACAAAAACGGTAGGAAGCGAAAAAACAAAATACATAAACAAAGGTGTCCAATAATATTCACCGTTTGAAGTATACCCATATAAAAACATAGTAGGAAAATTGATAAACTGAAAAAGAAATTCAAGAATATACAGACCTATAATGATCTTTTTGATCAGTCTGGATCTAGGACTGCTGCTGACACTGTTGATAAAATACAATGCAAGGGAAAGTGTAACACTTATAGAAGCCATGATATCCATAATACGCATAACCATGCAGACAGGAACAGGAACTCCCAAGGCGGGATAGGCAAAGCAGTGAGTGCAGATATTAATAATAAGTGCAACTATCACAGACAACAGAAAATAACCAAAACCGGGATTGGTTTTGATCTTTCCGTCATTAATCTTTAATATCAAAAGCAACACCAGCGTAAACGCCAATGCAGCAATATCAAAATAGATTTCCGTATGTGATAATACAACCATAACCCTATATTAAAATCCCCTTAATTACATCCAGCGCATATGCCTCTGTTTCAGATTTATCTCTGCAACCTTGTCTGCTGCAGACTCCGAACCATTGATAACGGCCTTGCCGTACCAGGATAATGCACTGTCAAGATTCTTTTCAACCCCAATGCCCTTATAGAAGCAATCGCCAAGCATTTCCTGTGCTTTAACATCTCCCTTTGCCGCTGCTTCTTCATACCATTTTGCTCGTTCTACGGGATCCTCCGGAATGTTTTCATTTATCATAATATCACCTCATAATCCGCTAAAATAATAATGATTTATAACCTGATGTTTTTAATTTATATTAAATTATACGTTAAAAGCCTTTAAAATTCCACTTTTTATATCTATATCTCATTTATCTCCGAAAGCCCCCTGTGAAGGAACACCAGAATTATTATCCAGGCGATCACGGACAGAGCGGTTTGTTTAACCGGAACAAAAAGAATCGAAAAGTTAAGTATAGGCATATCCCAAACGGCATGAAGTGCCACGGGAATCGCTAAAAAGGTCAGGTATTTCGGTGAAATGATCGCAGACCATTTAAACTCCTTACCACCCAGAACTATCAAGAGAAATGCCCCTTCCATCGCAGCCCAAGCTATATGTCCTCCGGGAGAGAGAAATGCTCTTAGACCTATGACGTTTACCATTTTATCAAAAGCATTATCAGTGGCAAATTGAAACAGACCGAAAAATCCGGATCCCATATAGATGTTCATTGCGTATCCCATAGACTCGAATACCGCAAACCCGGTTCCTACCGCGCCACCGTACAGCATGCCATT
>JAILOD010000028.1 GCA_024691015.1 Lachnospiraceae bacterium | reverse complement strand
CCAGATACTTAAGATGAGCCCTTATCTGATGAGACCTTCCGGTTATAAGCCGAACCTCGTAAACCGTGATGATCTCGTTTTCTGTCTTAAGAGTACAATGAACCTTAAAACCTGTTTTGATCTCTCTGAATGAGTCGTTTTCGGGCCTGTCACTGACCGTAACGGTATTGCTGGCATTATCCTTTCCCAGAAAAGCGGTATATTCGCCGGAAAGAGAGCTTTTCCCGACCGAAAAGGCAAGATATGTCTTTTTAATATCACGGTCCTTTATAAGCGCATTAAGCTCCTTTAAGCCGGTAGCACTTAACCCGCAGGCCACAACTCCGGTAGTGTTTCTGTCAAGACGGTTTGCGATCGAAGGTTTTACGGTATAGCTTTTGAATTTATCGCCCATATATTCGAGCAGAAGGTCGTTCAAGCTTACCTCTCCTCCACCGTCCGACTGGCTTATGATATTGTCCCATTTATTTATAAAAAGAACATGCTCGTTTTGAAACAGGACATTTCCTTCAAAAACGGACAAGGCAGCTTTAAGCTGCTTTTTTCCGCCCTCAGGCTTAGACTGTGCGGCAAATTTATTAAAGGTCTCGTCAGACAGAAAAAAGGAAACGACATCTCCGGATCTTAATACCGTTTTTTCAGCCGCTTTTTTCCCGTTAAGCTCGACATTCTTATTTCTTATGAACTTATGGACCATCGACCCCGGTGCTTTAGCAAGTATTCTGGAGGCAAATTTAAATACATTCTGCCCTTCCTCTCCGGGTGAAACCGTAAATTGTCTCATTAAAGTATGATTTCCCTTATAAAATCAAGCATTGTCATATCACTTCCCAGCTCCTTCAGCTCTTTTTGTGACAGATAGCTGATACGTTCGATGAATTTGTCATAGTCGGTAAAAAGCTTAACGGTCCAGCCGTTAAAGCCCTGCTTTTTTATCATATAATTCAAATGCTTTTCGACAGCCGCGCTGTTAACCCCCTGTTCATCCGAATAACCTAAAAGATTTTTATTCGCACTGACAAATACGTTTACAAAATATGATTTTTCGGTTGTTGTAAGCACGCAGTCGTAAATAACCTTTAATCTGCCTTTACACTTTTCAACATCGTCGTATACCTTTTTATCACCGGTCTTAAACCTCAGGTACATCACAAGATTTACAACCGACATTGCCGAAGGAATGGCCGAAATTACAGCAAGAACGATGAAAACGGGAGCATGCTCCTTAAGAAACACCCTCGCGCAAAGCACAAAGATAAGTGTTATCATAAGGAAAATGCCGGCACGTACAGCGGCCGCCATATGCTTCGAATTCAGATATCCGTATTCTCCCCTTTTCAGTTTTCCTTCACCATTTATAAATTTTTTTATCATTCTGCCAGTAATTCCCTGTAATCCTTTATAAAATAATCGGCAAGAGATTGTTTTTCTTCCGTCTGATCCTTAGAATACTCATCATATATCGCACAGGTCTTCATTCCCGCCGTCTTCCCCGCCGTAATGCCTGCAACAAGATCTTCACAGACCAGACAGTGCTCCGGCTTTACGCCAAGCCCCTGTGCAGCCGCAAGATAGATATCGGGTGCCGGTTTGGAATTAACCACATCTTCACCGGTTTTTATCTCATCGAAATAATCGATCACCCCGTTATTCTCAAGGGCAACGCGAGCCAGCTTGATATTATTGCTGGTGGCAAGACCGCATTTTATGCCGTTTTCATGAAGAAATGTCAGAAACTCCTTACAGCCGGGCTTAAAAGAAACTTCATTGGCATATTTATCGAAAGCATCTCTGTTCCAGTTATCCGTGATCTCCTTTATGTCCTCTGTAAGATCAAAGCGCTCCTTAAAGTATTCGGCGGTCTTAATAAACGAAAGTCCTTCTATTGCTGCCTCAACCTCTTCTAAAGCATCCACTCCGATGCGGACCATAAAAGCCCTGTCTATATCGCGCCAGACCCACATCGAGTCAAAAACCGTACCATCAAGGTCAAAGATCACGGCTTTTATGTCGGGAACAATAAGTCTCATTTACAAAGCTCCTCCAAAACAGCAATAAGCAGCCTCCAGACACGCTCCACCGAGGAAATGCTTATCTTTTCGCCCGGTGTATGAATGTCTATGATATCAGGCCCCAGTGAAACTATGTCTATTCCGGGCATTTTGGATGATATAAAGCCGCATTCAAGGCCTGCATGGATTCCGGCGATAAGTGGCTTCTTCCCGAAGAGCTCTTCGTATTTTTCACCCACGATCTTAGTGATACGCGAATCCTCCGAAAACTCCCAACCGGGATAGTCTCCCCACACGGAATATTGACCGCCGATGGTTTCTGTCAGGTATTTCAGCCTTTCGGAAAGAGCATATTTCTGGGATGCGATGGAGCTTCTGACAGATGCTTCAAGCGTAAAGCTCTTTTCATCAAGCCGCATGATACCGTTGTTTAAAGAAGTCTGGACAAGACCCTTTGTAGCAG
>JAILOD010000282.1 GCA_024691015.1 Lachnospiraceae bacterium | reverse complement strand
AACCGCCCAAATAACCCGCAAAAAACTTGCCTACCGACAGGGCTACGTTCCAGCCGAGCCCCACCCACGTGACGCGGCGGACTTCTGCGGAATCATCTTTTTTTGCGATAATATCGTTCCCCCAATTATGGCCTATGTGTTATTTTATTCTTTTCCGTCCCAACAGTATGTACAGAGCTTATCCTTATCTATTCCTACCGACTCAATAAGGTCATCTAAGCGATTGTATTTTAAGGTAGTGAACTTCAACTGCTCGCAGATGCCATCCAGCATCTTGTGATATCTGTCGGAGTCCGGATTTGCATAATCATCCAGAACCGCCCTTTCAACCACGCTGCCTTCTTCCCTGTTAATTATCCTTCTGGCTATAAGCTCCATCTCAGATGTAGATCTTGAGAAATTCAGATATTTACAACCAAACAAAAGCGGCGGACAGGCCGGCCTTATATGAACCTCCTTTGCCCCGCTCTGGAACAGATATTCCGTGGTTTCTCTTAGCTGAGTGCCTCGAACAATGGAATCATCGATCAATAACAGTCGTTTGTCTTGTATAAGTTCCTGTACAGGTATAAGCTTCATCTTTGCTATCAGATCTCTCTTGGTCTGAACCGGCGGCATGAACGACCTGGGCCAGGTTGGTGTATATTTGATAAACGGTCTGGAAAAAGGAACTCCTGAAGCATTGGCATAGCCAACGGCGTGTGCCGTTCCCGAATCCGGAACCCCGGCAACGGTATCTATCTCTATATCGCCCTTATCACGTCCCGCAAGCAATTCTCCGCATTTATATCTCATTTCTTCTACGGATACCCCCTCATATCTCGATGAAGGATAGCCGTAATATACCCAGAGGAAGGTACAGATCTTCATCTTCTTACCGGGCTGAACCAGCGTTGTTACCTCTTCAGGTGTCATTACCGCGATCTCTCCGGGACCCAGTTCCTTATAATCCCTGTATCCAAGGTTAAGATAAGCGAAAGATTCGAAGGATGCACAAAAGCCTTCCTCCTTCATTCCTATTATAAGAGGAGTTCTGCCGAGAAGATCTCTGGCACAGTAAATCCCCTTTGGTGTAAGAAGCAGAATGGTCATCGAGCCGTCTATTCTTTGCTGTGCGTACTGAATACCCTCTACAATATTATCCTTCTGATTTATAAGAGCTGAAACGAGCTCGGTTGCATTGATCTCTCCCCCACTCATTTCCAGAAAATGTGTATGCTCTCCCTTAAACATCTCGTCAACAAGAGCCTTCATATTGTTGATCTTGCCTATAGTCATAATGGAGTAGGTACCGTGATGGGACCTTACAATGAGCGGCTGGGGTTCAAAATCCGAAATACAACCGATACCCATATTTCCATGCATCTCTCCTATTTCATTCTGAAACTTGGTTCTAAATGGAGAGTTTTCAATGCTGTGAATGGAACGATTAAAGCCTTCCCGTCCGTAAACCGTCATTCCGGCTCTTCTTGTTCCGAGATGAGAATGATAATCCGTTCCAAAAAACAGATCAAAAATACAATCTTCCTTTAATGCTGTAGCAAAAAATCCGCCCATTTTGTTTTCTCCTGAATAATAATCTAATTTTTACAAAGCAGGTTTATTATAACACGATGCTGTCCAAATCCATATAGATTTATTTTAACCAGATTTCCGGTAATTCCCGTATTTTCTGATTTCCGCATTATTTTTCAATATGTTTTTTTGTTTGTATAAAGGTTGTTAAAATGTTATCATTGAATTGTTGATAAACCATATCAAATATGCATTTAAGAAAGGCTCAGAATATGTCAATAATGCGTTTACAGCCCGCCTACAAAGGCTTTCTCTGGGGCGGAAGCAAGCTGAAAAAAGAGTACGGTAACGAAAAATATCCCGGTCATGTTCTTGCCGAAACCTGGGAGCTGTCCTGCCATGAAGAAGGTCTGACCAAAATAGCAACAGGCGCATATAAGGGCAAAACCTTCAAAGAATATATCGAAACCGAAGGCTCCAGGGTTACCGGAACAAATTGCGAAAGATACGATAAATTTCCTATAATAATCAAATTTATAGACGCTCACCAGAACCACTCCGTCAAGGTCCATCCCTCACACGAATATGCTCAGACGCACGGTGCTTCCTGGGGCAAGGAGGAATGCTGGTACATTCTCGAAGCCCTTCCGAATGCAGGCATTTATTACGGGCTTAACAGAGATATTACAAAGGAAGAGCTTGCCGACAGGATCCGCGACAACACGCTTAAAGAGGTTCTTCGCTTTGTTCCGGTGCATCCCGGCGAGATCTATCTGATAAATCCCGGTACCCTTCATGCTATCGGTGCTGGCGTTCTTGCTGCCGAGATCCAAAGAGATTCCGATATTTCATTCAGAGCCTACGATTTCGGACGTGTTGCTCCCGACGGAAACCCAAGACCGCTCCATATAAAAGAAGCTACCGAAACCGCCTCTCTTTCGGCCTCACTTCCCGAGCTTGATTTTGGAAACAATCTGGTTCATTGCGAATGCTTTAATATTAATCGTCTGGAATGCTCCGGTGAAATGACTTTGAACACAAACGGAAGCTCCTTCCACTCACTTCTTTTCATCGACGGCGACGGGATCATTACCAACGCCGAAGGACGTCAGGAATTCCAGAAAGGCGACAGCTTCTTCGTTTCGGCTGACAACGGTGAATATAAGCTTAAAGGAAACGGAAAGGCTATTTTGACCACTATTCCGAGAAAAATCCAATAAATTCTCATAATAAAAAAGCCCTGCGAACCAACCGGCTCACAGGGCTTTTTGTATTTTATTTTTGCCCGGAGGACGAGCTTTTTCCTGCCTGATGTAAGGCTCTCATCGAATTTAATATGGCTATCACCGATACTCCGACATCGGCAAAAACAGCCTCCCACATCGTTGCCTGTCCAAAGGCACCCATTATAAGTACAAGGGCTTTAACAGAAAGTGCAAATACGATATTCTGTTTTACAATAGACATTGTTTTTCGGCCTATTTCTATAACGCGTGGTATTTTAAGAATATTATCATCCATTATTACTATATCCGCAGCTTCTATGGCCGCATCACTTCCAAGGCTTCCCATTGCCAGGCCCACGTCTGCCCGCATAAGGACCGGAGCATCGTTAATACCATCTCCGACAAAGGCTACCTTTTTTCCGTTCTCTTCACTTTCTATAAGTTCACCGATAAGTCTCACCTTATCCTGAGGCAGAAGAGATGCATAATAATCACTTATTCCGATTTCTTTTGCCACCTTTTCGGCTATGGCCTCGTGATCACCGGTAAGCATTACCGTCCTCTTTATGCCCTTATCCTTAAGCCTCTTAACGGTTTCGGCACTGCTTTCTTTTATCATATCCGAGATAACCAGATATCCTAAATAATTTCCATCCAGTGAAATATGCACTATCGTGTCATTTTCATCGGATTTTTCCATTTTTGTGCCGCCCTCTTCCATAAGTGCCTTATTACCTACAAGAAGAAGTTTTCCGTCTATTTTAACCCGTGTACCCTTACCTGAGATCTCCTCGTTATCACTAAGTCGGTCAAAGACAATATCCTTCCCGTATGCTTCCATTACCGAGAGAGCTATCGGATGATTTGAATACGCTTCTCCGTAAGCAGCAATCTCCAAAAGTTCATTTTCACTGATCGAATCCTCTGAACAGACAATCCCCGAAACCTTAAATTCTCCTTTGGTAAGTGTGCCGGTTTTGTCGAAAACCACACTGCCCAGCTCTGCCACAGCTTCCAGGTAATTGCTTCCCTTTACCAGTACACCTATCTTTGATGCCGCTCCTATCCCACCGAAGAACCCCAGCGGGACAGATATCACCAGTGCACAGGGACAGGATACGATCAAAAATATGCATGCATTATGCACCCAGGTGTTGAAATTTGCTCCCAAAAGCAGTGGTGGGAAGCTTGCAAGGATTACTGCCCCTATAGTTACAACCGGTGTATAGTATTTTGCAAACCTGGTTATAAATTTCTCTACCCTGGCTTTCTGAGAACTGGCATTTTCAACCAGCTCCAAAATCCTTGCAACCGTGGAATCGTCATACTCTTTGGTTACCTCAACCTTAAGTATTCCGTTTTGGTTAACACATCCGCTTATAATATCGTCGCCGGTCTTTATATGACGCGGCACAGACTCTCCCGTTAAGGCTTTTGTATCAATATAGCTTTCACCTTCTATGACACGTCCGTCCAGCGGCACCTTCTCGCCGGCTTTTACAACAATGATATCGCCTATCTGAACCTCATCCGGATCCACCTCTTCAATAGAACCGTCTTTTACAAGGTTTGCATATTCCGGAGCAATATCCATCATCTCGGTGATCGACTGTCTGGACTTTCCTACCGCATAGCTTTGGAATAGTTCCCCGGTTTGGTAAAATACCATAACCGCAAGAGCTTCGGAATACTCCGCTATTCCAAATGCAGCTACAGTAGCCACTGCCATAAGAAAATTTTCGTCAAATACGTGGCCATGGCTTATGTTTCTTACCGCTTTCCATAAGATATCATAACCTATAATAATATATGGGATCAGATAAAGGATAAGACGTATGGCCCAATGGACTCCTTCAAACAGTCCGGTAAAATTCTCTATAATAAGAAGAATCACTAAAATAACAAACGATATTATAATTCGGGTCAGGATTTTCTTCTGCTTTTTTGTCATTATCTTAAGATCCTGCAGTCCGGCTCGACACCGGCGCATACCTTTACAACCTGATCCATAATGGCCTCAAAGTCCTTATCATCCTCGGTTTCAATGGTCATCTTCTGTGTCATAAACACAACGGACGCATCCTTTACACCATCGATCTTTTTAATACCCTCTTCCATTTTTGCAGCACAGTTTGCACAATCCAGATCCTCAAGCTTAAATTTCTTCTTCATCATTCTTTCCTTTCTTAATTATATAATATTGCAGGGTTGCTTACTCTTCTATATGTTCTCTTCCCTGTCCGATGATCGTTCTGACGTGATCATCTGCAAGAGAGTAGATAACCGATTTTCCTTCTCTTCTGCTCTTAACAAGCTTTGATACCTTTAAAACCTTTAATTGATGGGAAATGGCTGACTGTGTCATATTTAAGCACGCAGCGAGGTCACACACACAAATATCCGTTTCAAACAGAACAAACAGTATCTTTATACGTGTTGAATCCCCAAATACCTTAAACAATTCCGCAAGATCATACATTTCGTCCTCTTCCGGCAGCTTGTTTTTAACCATCTTTACTTTATCTGCATGTACTTCGTGTATTTCGCAGATTTCTACATCATTTAATGCCATAATTCCCCCTTGAATCTTTAACATATGAACATCTGCTCATATGATAATTCTTTATAGTTTGATTGTCAATAGATTTTGTGAATATTTAATATGCTTATCTAAAAGCCTTATCTGCTTTTATCTTTGTTTCTATAAATAACAGTACTCTCCTCTTCCGGTAAGATGAGATGTTTTTATTAAATCACTAATGTTTGGTTGTATCGTTATTTAATTGACCCTCAACATCTTCCGTATTATGTAATAACAGATAGTTATTTTTTTATTTGCAACCACACCGGGAACAATAATATGAATTATGAACGTGAATTATTTAATTCAATATTTTGTATCTTTTTTTATTACAAACGCAAATTATGGGTTTTTCGAACAATTTTTTGAAGGTTGTGAA
>JAILOD010000285.1 GCA_024691015.1 Lachnospiraceae bacterium | reverse complement strand
GCCTTCTTCTTTCCTTAAGATATGACTCTATAACGGCAAACAGAAAAGGCAAAGCTGCCAGCGCCGTAAGAAATATGGTATGCCCTCTGACATTGCTTAAGGCAAACCCACAAAAGGCATAGGATAAGGCTCCTGCCACATACGCTGCGTTATCAGTCTTCGGCAATGATACTCTGCAGTAATGAACAACGCCCAGCCCCATAAGGTAAAGCCGCAAAATATTGCCCAGACTGAAAGCGATTGAAATTATCTTTCGTGGGAATAAAATGAAGGGGATGTTAATCGGATCGCCCATCCCGTAATAGTTAAAGGTTGTGAGGATATCATAACCCTCTCCGATGCCAAAATCCCAATGCGGGATAACGAGCCGGCGTTCGAAAACAAGTCTCTTTAAAATACCTTTGATAAAATCGGAATAATAAACAAAGGCCTTAAAGTGCTGGGTATAATTATCTCCCGACTGGGATACCAGCACCATCCCCTTTGTATATACATAAGAAAAGCCCAAAAGTACGGTCAGAAGGAACATAACCGAATAAAAAAGCAGGAGATTATTATATATCTTCAAAAATAATGTTTTAACTTTAGCCATTCACCTTACCCTTAAGATCATACCCGTTTCCCCCAACGAGATTTACATTAATATAATCCCCGGTCATAAGCTCTCTTGCCATCCCGATTTCATCAACAAAGATAAGCCCGTCCACTCCGGGAGCATCCCTGTAGGTACGACCTACATATACACCATCCTCCGGTATCCTTCCTTCGATAAATACTTCGAATTCTTTACCGATAAGTTCCTCCGTCTTTTCTTCGGCAATCTCCTGCTGAAGACTCATAATCTCGTCCCGGTATCTTATCTTTGTATCTTCATCTATCTGCCCTTCAAAAGCTGCAGCCGGCGTGTTTTCTTCCTGTGAATACGTAAAACAGCCGAGGCGGTCAAAGCGCATCTTCTTAATAAAATCCAGAAGTGCCTCATGTTCCTCCTCTGTTTCCGATGGAAAGCCCGCTATGATAGAGGTTCTTATGGCAATATCGGGAATCTCCTTCCGAAGCTGTCCTATAATATTCTCTATATCAGCACGGGAGGTTCTCCTTCCCATACGCTTTAATATCCTGTCTTCGCTATGCTGAATCGGCATATCTATGTAGTGCAGGATCTTTTTTTCTTCTTTTATGACTCTGATGAGCTCGTCATCTATTTCCTCCGGATAACAGTAAAGAAGCCTTATCCAGTGAAAGCCCTCTATTGCACAGAGCTTTCTTAAAAGCTCCGGCAGCATCTTTTTACCGTAAAGATCCATACCGTAAACCGTGCTTTCCTGTGCCACGATAATAAGCTCTTTAACTCCGCCCTCTGCAAGCATTCCGGCTTCTTCTAACAGTTCATCCATAGGTACACTTCTGTATTCACCGCGTACCTTTGGTATTATGCAATAGGTACAGTGCTTACTGCAGCCCTCAGCTATCTTTAAAAATTCGTAATGACCGGGAGTTGTGATGGCTCTTTGCGTACCCACCCGGACATCATCATTTATATCCTTTATTACATCGTGCCCTTCACCTTCCATAAAAGCGGACACCGCCGTAACTATCTGATCAAAGGCTGTTGTTCCGATAACGACATCAACCTCAGGCAGTTCTGTCTTTATATCTTGTGCATATCTCTGGGCAAGACAGCCGGCAAGCACAAGACATTTACACGCCCCTCCCTCACCCTTTAAGGAGGCCATCTCCAGAATGGTATTAATGCTCTCTTCCTTTGCCGAATCGATAAAGCAGCAGGAATTGACCACTATAATATCGGCCTCTAGCTCATCATAGGTGAGTTCGAAGCCGTTTCTTTGCAGTAGTGATATCATTTTTTCGGAATCGACAAGATTCTTGTCGCATCCTAAGGAAACAAAAAATACCTTTAACAGATCATTCATGATCAAATATCGTCTTCCTCATCATCGGCTGTTGTGATCTTCATAGCACCGACATTCAGCTCTTCAACCGCAGTCGAAAGAGGTTTACGCCCTTTAGGGTCGATAAGAGGCTCTGCTCCTCCGATTATCTGACGCGCCCTCTTCGCCGTTGCAAGCACGATAGAATACCTGCTGTTAACGATAGGGGTCTCGCCTTCCTCTACCCCTGCATTTACTACATTCATAAGATCTGTGTAAGACGGATGTAACATTTTTTCATTCCTCCTCTAAAATTTAATACTCTAAATTCTTTAATTCTGTTCTGACACGTGAAATAAATTCGGACTGCCTCATAGGGCTGTAACGTGCAGATTGTATCATATTGTGCATCTGATGTGTGGCATGATCCACATCATCATTTACAACTATATAATCGTATTTTTCAATGCCTTCTGCCTCCTGTGAGGCTCTGTTCATTCTTTTTTCTATAACCTCGGCACTTTCCGTACCGCGCCCTACAAGCCTTTCCTTAAGGATTCTTGCACTGGGAGGCATAATAAACAAAAGGATTGCTTCGGGAAACTTCTCTCTGATCTGAAGGGCTCCCTGTATCTCTATTTCAAGTATTACGATCTTGCCTTCCTTCATTTTTTCTTCAACAAAGGCCTTTGGCGTACCGTAATAATTGTCTACATACCTGGCATACTCTATAAAAGCATCCTCTTTTATCATTTTTTCAAATTCATCTCTGGTCTTGAAAAAATAATTGACCCCGTCGACCTCACCCTCTCTCGGTGCACGCGATGTTGCGGAAACCGAAAGCAGATACCCGTCGTGCCTTGTCATAAGATTTTTAACCAGCGTTCCCTTGCCTGCACCTGCAAACCCGGAAACCACCACCAACATTCCTTTACTGTTCATAGCTGTAATCCTTTATCCGTTAAACCGTTCTTCCGGCCGGTCTATGCCTGTAGTCTTTTAATCGCCGGCTAAACCGGTAATCGTTTTATGCCTGTAATCTTTTAATCGCCGGCTAAACCGGTAATCGTTTTATGCCTGTAATCTTTCCATGATGGTATCCGGCAGAAGTGCCGATATCACGATCGAATTGTTTTCCATTATTATTGCGGATTTGGCCTTACGCCCGTGCGTGGCATCTATGGAAGAGCCGTCAGCCTTGGCGTTTTGTATGAGCCTTTTTGACGGTGCCGAATCACTGGTCACAACCGCAATGATCTTTTCCGCATTTACAAAATTTCCAAACCCGACATTTATCAGTTTACTCAATGTTCTGTATCTGCTCCCTGATCTTTTCTATGCCGGTCTTTAAATCTATCGCAATATCGCTTATGGAAATATCTCCGGCCTTTGAAAGAGTTGTATTAGCCTCTCTGTTCATTTCCTGGGCTATGAAATCCAGCTTGCGCCCGCAGCT
>JAILOD010000284.1 GCA_024691015.1 Lachnospiraceae bacterium | reverse complement strand
AAGCCGCTGGCGTCCGGTCTCTCACCGAACGATCTTCCGAATCTTATTCAGCAGAGGATCCGCTGGGCACGAGGAGTTATAGCTACAGGCAGAAAGATGAAGCTCTTTCGGTCAAAGGACATGTCATTTTCCCAGAAGATGAATTACTGGGCTTCGATATGGTACTGGTATGCACCCGTAAAGCGGCTTATTTATATCATGTCGCCCATACTTTTTGCGACCTTTAATTTTATGGTGTTTAAGTGTACGCTGCCGGAAATCCTTATTATCTGGCTGCCCATGTATATAAGCAGTAACATTTCACTAAGGATGCTAAGTGAAAATGTCAGAAACACCAAGTGGACGGGAATCTATGAAACCATACTGTTTCCGTATATGCTGATCCCGGTAATACTGGAGTCCTTCGGTATTACTTTAAGGAAATTCAAGGTTACAGATAAGTCGGAGGGCAGCAAGAGAAAGGCTCTGGATTTTGTCTATATGCTTCCGTTTTTCCTGCTTATTGTCCTGTCGGTTATCGGAATAGTAAGGTCTGTTATAATGATGTTTCAGAGTAACTCATTTTCGTCGATCGTTATTTTGTTCTGGCTGGTAAACAACCTCTTTTTACTGGTAATGTCGGTGTTCTTTGTGATGGGAAGAGTGGCACAGAGAAAATTCGAACGTTTTCCGATAATAGAAAAATGTACGGTGAAGGATGCGGATATGGATATAGAGGGAACCACCGTGGATCTCTCCGAAGAGGGCTGTGCAGTCGCCCTCGACAAGCCTTATATGCTGGGAGACATTGTGACACTCTTTATCAGAACGGATAAATACAGTGTGCGTTTAAAAACGGAGGTCATCTATGTTACGCGTCGAAAGGACAGATGGGTTTATTCGATGATAATAAAGGATTATATGGATTATTACGATACTTATCTTCAGATACTTTACGACCGCGTGCCGATGCTTCCGTCCGAGATCAAAAAGGATGCGGGTTCCTTTGAGGATCTTCTGCTTAATACTAAGAAGAGAATGGACGTGCCCTTTTATCAGAAGAGAAAATATCCGAGGATAAATATCGGAAGGAGCTGCAACAACTCTAAGAATGAGCTTAACGTCATTGACTTTAATTATGAATATGTTTCGGTTACGGGGGACGCGGCACAGAAGAACATTAAGCTTCTGATAGATAGCGATCTCTATCTCGACTGTGTATATGAACGAGATATCAGCAAGGGACATATGCTTTACCAGGTCATAAATATACGTGAAATTGTTTCTGACCGGGATAAGTACGAGAGGCTTCTGGACTGGCTTATAAAGGTGAGCGCTGATTATATCGAAGTGGAAAAGGAAAGACAGAACAGGGCGCGTGCAGAGCAGAAAAGGGCACAACGAGAGTATTTCAACGAAGTGGAACTGGTTTAATGTACAGGAAAAGAAGATTACGGGTTAAATTTTTAATATTGTTTCTGATCCTGCTGCTTATAACTCTTGGTATTTTGTTTTCATTAAGAGTTGTAAGCGGCCTGAAGAGGATGCGCCTGGATTATGTTCTTCCGGGCTTTGTCTGCTTCGGTGATTCCCTGACTGCGGGCTTTATCGCGGATGCACCCTCATCACCTTATACGGATACGCTGGAAGAGCTTATCGATACCAATGTTGCCGATACCGAGGTTATAAATTACGGCGCATCGGGTGAGGATTCTGCCACGATCATAGCAAGAGGCGGAGGAATGGACTTCTGTGTTTCGGAGAATATAGTGATACCCGCGGGAGTTGAAGGCGTGGAGCTGGAGCTTGGATCAAAAGACGGACGAAGACTGTTTCCGCTCCTCTATAATGAGGCGGGCTTTAACCCCTGCAGTATAGCGGGAGTTGAAGGGGAGCTTAAGATAAAAGAGGTCGGGAACAAGAAGAGTACATATATATTTACAAGAAGTGAGCCGGGGACAAGTATTAATGTTTCTGCGGGTGAAAGGCTTATTCCTCATTCTGCCGGCAGTTATATGGATCATATTCCCATAATCTTCGTCGGAACTAACGGAGGATTTAAGGATTTTGAGGATCTTGTGCGCCAGGAGGATCTGCTGATCAAATACAGGACAGCACATACAAATGGAAAGTATCTTGTAGTCGGGATGTATAACGGAAATGAAGGGCTGGATGAATATGACAGGATAATGTATGAGCACTATAAGGAGCATTACTTAAGCTTAAGATCATATCTTGCATATTACGGTATGGAAAAGGCCGGGCTTCTGGAAAAGGAAGAGGATATCTATTCCTTTAAGACAAGAAAGGTCCCTCCGTCCCTTCTTTCGGATTCGGTGCATCTTACCGACGTGGGATACAGGGTTTTGGGAGAGATCATTTACGAGAAGCTGGATGATCTCGGCTATTTTGATGAGATCAGGAAGGGGGATCCGGCTGATATGGCTTTTGACAGGCTTTCAGGTGAAAGGGAGAAGACCAGTAAATTTGCCGAAGAGCTTCCAAATGGTATAAATATCGGTAATTCACTGGATTGTTATATTGAAGAGGATGGTGGCGATAAGCCCGGCGATCTTGAATATGAGATACTGTGGGGCAATCCCTATATAAGCGAAAACTATATGGACCAGCTTTATGAGGAGGGAGTATGGTGTGTTCGGATCCCCGTTACCTGGGATCGGCATCTCGACGATTTCAACAATATAAATCCTGCGTGGCTTAGTCGTGTGAAGCAGGTTGTTGATCTTGCCTTCGACAGGGAAATGTATGTGATCCTTGATATGCATCACGACAGAATTCTTTATACGGGGTATGAGGGGCTTGATGAAAACGTATATCTTATAAAAAAGATCTGGTCGCAGATAGCGGCACAGTTTAAAAACTATGATGAGCATCTGATATTTGAGGGCCTGAATGAACCGAGACTATTCGGGACAGATGAGGAATGGAAGGAAGGCACGGATGAGAGTATATTCTGTCTTTCCAAAATGAACAGGGCGTTTATTGATGCAGTCAGAAATGTCGGGGGAATGAATGAGGACAGATATCTTATAATAGGAGGATATCGAACCGGTCATACGGGAAAGATTCTTTCCGATATGATCATTCCCGATGACGGGAGGCTTATTATGGCCGTTCATGCATATGTTCCGTATGAATTCACCCAGCTTGGAGAGGGTGGATGGAGTGCGTCGGATAAGAACGATACGAAGGAGATAGATGAACTCTCGGATAATATAGCAGCTTTTACCGAACGTACAGGCGTGAAGGTTATGATAACGGAGTTCGGATGTGTTAATAAGAACGGAAACGAAAAATATCGTGCAGACTGGTGCAGGTATTATCTTGATAGAATGAACGCAATTGGAGTAAAATGCTTATGGTGGGACAACGGGAAAAAATCAGGGCCCGATGCATATTCCATAATTGACCGCAATACCGGGGAGATTACGGATACCGGTGTTTTCGATATGCTTTTCAGATGAGTGTAACTTGTTAAACTTGGGGGATTATATATGACTGATAAGATAAACTTTAAGTGGCAGAAGTCGGATATAGCCGTAATATCCGGAGTAATATTTTGTTATATAGGAATGATCATAGCTACTTTTATGGGCTATGGCTTTTTCATAAAGCTTTTTTCTTCATTGACGTCATTTCTTACCGCTACCACTATAATGCTCTGCCTGAAGCGGATGGGGCCCTACTGGCTGCCGTCATTTCTTTTGGGTGTAGGGATTTATATGTGGTCACTCGGAGACATTATTGATTTTGTATCCCTTATCATTCTGAGGATTCCTCGTCCCGATGCTATTATCGATACAATCTATCTGTTTCCTAATTATTTTTACGGAGCATCTGTTGCGGTCTATTTTATTCAGAAGCTTAAGGGTCGTGCTCTGTATCAGTTCTGGGTAAATGTGTTTGCGTTATCGGTCACGGGCTTTGTCTTTTTAAGGAAGCTGTTGTCGATCTTTGATACTACTTTGACTCTGAATGCCATTGAACTTTCCAGAGTGTACCTTTATTTCTTCATAAACTTATTCATACTGATAATGATGGTGCATATGGTTTATATGATAGCTGCCGAAAGCGGATTGAAGGGCACCAATACCATGATCTTAGGTATATTCTGTTATATCCTTCTGGATCTGCCATACAACTATCTTGCAGTCATCGGAGCAAATCCCGAAAATATCTGGCTGAATCTTGTATATATGTTCTGTATGATGCTTATGGCACACGGCATATTCCACCAGATCAGGCATAAGCATGTATTTTACTTAAAGGAACATGAGTATGATGAAAAAACTATGAAGAGGATGCGTATTATGATCTTCATAGGTGTTATTATTTCGAATATTCTGTTTTTTACAAAGCTCATAAACCAGAACGATCTGTTTTATCTTCTTATTGTTATGCTTGCCTACTGGGTAAGCACAGCTTCCTTCCAGAACGGTGCACTTAACGAGCAGCTGATAAAGCAGCAGGATATTCTTACCGGTCTCTATAACAGGCGATACAGTACAAAGGTTTTAAAGGAGATGGTATCACGTCAGTACGTGGACAATGAAACCTTCTGCGTTTATTGCATAGATTTAAACAGGTTCAAGCCCATAAATGACACCTATGGTCATGACATGGGAGACAGGGTGCTTAAGGAATTCGGAACCCGTATGTTAAAGCTTCCGAATGAGTATATGTCGTTCAGAACCGGTGGTGACGAATTTATGGTCATAAGGACCGGTATAAAAAGTGAAGTCGGAGTTGAAACCGGCGCCCGTCTTCTGCAGAAACTGTTCAATACTCCTTTGGAATTTGACAGTTATGTGTTCAGGCTTTCTGCAAGTATCGGAGCGGCCATTTATAAAATACATGCGTTAAATGAGGAAGAGCTTCTTAGGTTTGCCGATGCGGCGATGTATGTGGTGAAACACAGTGGAAAAAAAGACGGATTTAAGCTTTTCGACAAGGCTCTTATCAAAACCGTGGAGGAACAGAGGGCACTTGAGGAAACGCTTAAGAGTGCCTCTGTTGAAAAGGACTTTGTTCTCTATTACCAGCCGAGGGTTGATATTGAGTCTTCACGTGTTGTGGGTGCGGAGGCCTTTCCGAGGCTTAAGGGTAAGGAGGATGTGTTATATACGGCCGCACAGATCATCCCGGCAGCGGAGGAGACGGGGCTTATGAGCCCGCTTGGAATATGGATCGCAGAGACAGGTGTGAAGATGCTGGTTAAACGCCGCGAGAATGATCCGGATTTCTCCATAAAGATCAATCTTTCTCCACTGCAGCTTCTGGATGTGGATTTCATTGAAAAACTGAAGTCGCTTAAAAAGGAATATGATATAAAGCCTGAGCAGATCCGATTGGATATCAGTAACGAGGTTGTAATGGGAGCGGACAATGCAGCAAAAGCAACATTAAAGGAGCTTTGTGCCAACGGGTTTTATCTGTCGCTCAATGATTTCGGCGGTGGAGATATAAATCTTTCTTATATTTTAGATTGCGGTTTCAGGGAGATAGATATATCACATTCTCTTATTGAGAGGGGAATGGTAGAGCCTAAAGCCAAGGCGGCTATAAAGTCCGTTATCGCAATTGCTGATGTTATGGAGGTTACCGCCGCGGCCGTTGGTATAGAAACCGAAAGACAGGCTGATATATTGAAGGACATGAATATAACAGCCATGCAGGGCTATTACTTCGGAAAACCCGTTCCCGAGGAAGAATTTGAAAGACTGTATCCACCCGGGGAGAAGTGTAAGAGGCGCAATTCTTGACAATTATTATATGCAATATTAAACTATTCTTCGCAGTCTGCGCTCAATTTGCGGCTGCGAATTATTAAGCTAATTGACAGAAAAGAGGAAACAAAAATGGCACAGATCTACAATCATCAGGAAGTGGAAGGCAAATGGACTAAATACTGGTCAGATCATCCGGTAAATGTAAATGACGGGAAAAAGCCCAAATATTACTGCCTTGACATGTTCCCCTATCCTTCGGGAAACGGCCTTCATGTCGGACATTGGAGAGGCTATGTTATCTCTGATGTATGGAGTCGCTACAAGCTTATGCAGGGCAATTATATCATTCATCCCATGGGATGGGATGCGTTCGGACTTCCTGCCGAGAATTATGCCATAAAGAACGGTGTTCATCCCGCTATATCAACAGCGGAAAACGTAAAGAACATCAAACGTCAGATAAATCAGATCGCTGCTATCTATGACTGGGACATGGAAGTAAATACCACCGATCCCGCCTTCTATAAATGGACACAGTGGATATTTGTACAGATGTTCAAAAAGGGGCTTGCTTATGAAAAGGAAATGCCCATCAACTGGTGTCCTTCATGCAAGACAGGTCTTGCCAACGAAGAGGTTGTAAACGGAAAATGCGAACGCTGCGGAGCCGAGGTTACAAAGAAGAACCTGAAGCAGTGGATGCTTAAGATCACGGCTTATGCAGACAGGCTCCTCGATGACCTTGACAAGCTTGACTGGCCAGAAAAGGTTAAGAAGATGCAGACCGAGTGGATCGGCCGTTCATACGGAGCAGAGGTTGATTTTGCGATAGACGGCAGAGATGACAAGATCACGGTTTACACAACAAGACCCGATACCTTATATGGTGCAACCTTCATGGTACTTGCACCCGAGCACGCACTTGCCGCGTCACTTGCAACGGATGAGACAAAGGAAGCGGTTGACAAATACATTTTCGATTCCGCAAACAAATCAAACGTTGACAGGCTTCAGAACAAGGAAAAGACCGGCGTATTTACCGGAAGCTATGCGATAAATCCGTTAAACGGAGCAAAGATCCCCATCTGGCTTTCAGACTATGTTCTGGCAGATTACGGTACCGGAGCCATCATGTGCGTTCCCGCTCACGATGACAGAGACTTTGAATTCGCAAAGAAATTCGGTATTCCCATCATTCAGGTTATAGCTAAAGACGGTAAAGAGATAGAAAATATGACCGAGGCCTATACGGAAGCTGCCGGAACTATGATCAATTCCGGAGAATGGAATGGAATGGAGAGCAGTAAGCTCAAGGTTGAGGCTCCCCATATTATAGAAAAGAAGGGCCTTGGAAAAGCGAAGAAGAACTACAAGCTTCGTGACTGGGTATTCTCACGTCAGCGTTACTGGGGAGAGCCCATCCCTATCGTGCATTGTCCGAAGTGCGGTGCTGTACCCGTTCCGGAAGAAGAGCTTCCGCTTGAGCTTCCCGAGGTTGAAAAATACGAGCCTACAGGAACAGGTGAGTCACCTCTTGCAGCCATTGATTCCTGGGTAAATTGCAAGTGTCCCAAGTGTGGAGGCGATGCGAAGAGAGAGACAAATACCATGCCTCAGTGGGCAGGTTCATCCTGGTATTTCTTAAGATATATCGACAACAAAAACGATAAGGAGCTGGTTAACAGAGAAAAAGCAGATGCACTCCTTCCGGTTGATATGTACATCGGTGGTGTGGAGCATGCCGTGCTGCACCTTCTTTATTCAAGGTTCTATACAAAGTTCTTAAACGACATCGGTGTTGTGGATTTCGACGAGCCCTTCACAAAGCTCTTTAACCAGGGAATGATAACCGGTAAGAACGGTATAAAGATGAGTAAATCAAAGGGTAATGTGGTTTCACCCGACGATCTTGTCCGTGATTATGGCTGCGATTCCTTAAGACTTTACGAGCTTTTCGTAGGACCGCCCGAGCTTGATTCCGAGTGGGATGACAGAGGTATCGACGGAGTCACCCGTTTCTTAAACAAGTTCTGGAACTTAGTTAAGGACAATAAGGATAAGGATGTCAAAGAAAGCGCTGAGCTTGTAAAAGTAAGAAACCAGCTCGTTGATACCATAACAAAGAGACTGGATGATTTTTCGCTTAACACCGTAATCTCGGGATTTATGGAGTTTAACAACAAGCTTGTCAAGCTGTCGGGAGAGGGCGGAGTCGACAAGAAGACGCTCACAACCTTCGCAACTCTCTTAGCACCGTTTGCGCCTCATATAGCAGCAGAGATCTACGAAGAATTAAACGGCGGTTCCGTATTTGATGAGCCCTGGCCCGTTGCGGATAAAGCAGCACTTGTTGAGGATACAAAGGAGATCGCAGTTCAGGTAAACGGTAAGATGAGAGCGACCATCAACATTTCCGTAAGCGCTTCCAAAGAAGAGGTTATTGCACAGGGTAAGGCAGCTGCAGGAAAATGGGTGACCGACAACATCATTAAAGAGATATATGTTCCGGGAAAGATCGTAAACATTGTATGCAAATAGTTACTGTTCAGACCCAAGCCGGTGGCTAAGGGGCTTTACAGTAGTAAAACCGCAAATAAGGTGGATTTATGAAAATTCTTGTAATTAACGGACCAAACCTTAATTTTCTTGGGATAAGAGATAAGGCAGTTTACGGTACCGTGGACTATAACGGTCTGGTAAGTATGATAGTCGCACATGCCAAGGAGCGGGGGACAGAGGTGGAATGCTTCCAGTCCAACTCCGAGGGTGGGATTATAGACCGCATACAGCTTGCGTATTATGACGGCACTGACGGGATCGTAATAAACCCGGGAGCCTACACTCATTACAGCTATGCGATCCGGGATGCCCTGGATTCATACAATACCATCCCGATGATCGAGGTACATATATCGGACATCAATACAAGAGATGAGTTCAGGAAGATATCCGTAACAGAACCCGTATGTGATGCGCAGATCGTGGGACACGGACTTAACGGCTATCTTGAAGCGATGGATATGATCCTTGACGGGATATATAAAAAATGAATTTAAAAAAGTTTTTGTTGAAATAAGAGTTTATGTAGTGTAAACTATTAGAGCACTTTAACTATTTGTGTTTAATTTTAAGGAGGATTTATTGAATGGTTTCCGCAAGTGATTTTAGAAATGGTCTTACAGTAGAGATAGACGGTACGGTTTATCAGATTATCGAATTCCAGCATGTTAAGCCCGGTAAAGGCGCAGCCTTTGTAAGGACAAAGCTTAAGGATATTATTAATTCAGGTGTTGTTGAAAAAACCTTCCGTCCCACGGAAAAATTCCCTTCGGCACACATCGACAGAAAGAATATGCAGTATCTTTACAATGACGGTGAGCTTTACAACTTTATGGATCCCGAAAGCTACGAGCAGATCTCTATCGATCAGGCAACAGTAGGCGACGCTATGAAGTTCGTTAAAGAGAACGAAGAGTGTAAGGTTTGTTCATATAACGGTTCTGTGTTCTCCGTTGAGCCTCCTCTTTTTGTAGAGCTCGAGATCACCGAGACAGAGCCCGGTTTTGCAGGCAATACCGCTCAGGGTGCTACAAAGCCCGCAACAGTTGAGACCGGCGCATCCGTTCAGGTTCCTCTTTTTGTAAATCAGGGTGACAAGATCAAGATCGATACCAGAACAGGCGAGTATCTTTCAAGAATCTGATAACCATGTCTTTATGCGGCCGGTTTACGGCCGGCCGCTTTTCTTTATATCGCAGTTTGATCCGTTTTTCCTAATTGCTCATAAATTTCATTTTTAAAGTCGGAAACGTAATTAAAGATTATTACGTTTGTTTTTGATGAGAAAAAGGAGATTTATGACATTAAGAGAATTTACAGAAGAATTAAAGACGCGCATTGAAGAAATTGTATCAGATGACACGATCGTAAAGGTAGATGAGGTTATGAAGAATAACTCGGTGAAGCTCTTAGCCTTATCGATAAGAAGGAAGGATGAGGCACTGGCTCCGACGATCTACACGGAAGAATATTTCAACCATTACAATGATGGAGAAATATCGATGGAGGAGATCGTGAATTCGGTACTCAAGATTTATTCAACCTATGCCTCCGGGCCGAATCTGAATTTTGATTTCGACAGGTTTGAAGATTACGAAACAATGAGGGACAGTATAATTTTCAGACTGGTTAATTATGACAGGAACCGTGAGCTCCTTGAAGATGTTCCGCACAGGAGGTACATGGATCTTGCTGTGATCTACTGCTGTCTTCTGAAGGATTTTGAAAACGGTACGGGAGCAACCACGGTTGTTAAAAAAGCGATAATGGAACAATGGGGAGTGACGGAGGAGGAGCTTTACCGGACTGCGATAAAGAATTCCCCCGATCTTTTGAAGGTGCGTATAACCCCGATGAATGAGATGCTATCCTACAGCCCGGAGTGTTTTACGGGACCGGAGATGTTTGTGTTCTCAAATGAGGAGATGGTAAACGGTGCCAGCTGCCTGTTATATCCGGGAGTTTTGAAGACCTTTGCAAACAACATACATTCGGATCTTATCATCCTGCCTTCATCCGTACACGAGCTGATCCTGATACCCGGAAGTCAGATTGAAGATGTAAAGGGCTTAAGCGGTCTGGTGCGTCAGGTAAACGAGAGCGAGGTTGAGGAAAAAGAAATTCTTTCAAATAATGTTTACAAATATTCACTTGAAGGGGACAGGGTTGAAATGGTAGTATAAAAATCCGCTGAAACAGCTGTATAATCGGGGGTCTGAATATATGTAACAATTTTGTAATAATTGATTGTTATTTTTAATCTGTTGTGATAATATAGGTAGGTGTTGTCAGATGCGTTTGTAGCTCAGCTGGATAGAGCACAGGCCTCCGACGCCTGGTGTCGAGGGTTCGAATCCCTTCAAACGCATATAAAATGATATTTAATAATAATTAGGAGATATATAATGCGAAACAACAAGATGGAAGATATAAAGGATTTTATCATAGATCATTATCAGTATTTTGCGGTAGGTGTTTTATTTGTTATCCTTATTATAGTTTTGGTTGTTTTTTCGGTTACAAGAAAAAAGACTTCCGATAAATCGGAAGAACCGGATACCGAGCAGGCAAGCGAAGAGTCCTCGGAAGAAACGGTAAACGGCAGTGATGAAATAGAGGTTCCGGACGTTAAACTGGAACAGAACACACATGAAGAGATCAACGAATTCTTCACCAAATACTATCAGGCAATGGCTGATGGAGATATAGATACGGTTGCCTCCATGTGGAGCAATCTGGATGATGAAAATAAGATCCGTTTCCAGACAAAGGCATCCTTTACGGAAAGCTATGACAATTTAAGTTGTTATACAAAGCCGGGTCCGGTAGATAACTCTTATATAGTTTTCGCTTATTATGAGATCAAATTCAACAATATCGACACACGTGCACCGGGTCTTTCCACCTTCTATGTATGCACAAACGATAATGGAGAGCTTTATATTCAGGATATGAACTCCATACCGGATAACCAGAAGAACTATATCACGGCCATCGCAAATCAGTCCGATGTACAGGATCTTCTGACAGAGGTTGATACGCTTTATACCAACAATATTGAATCAGATCCCACACTTGAAGCATTTATGAAATCACTTCAGGTGAAGACTGATGATGCCGTTGCACAGGCTAAACAGGCCGGTACACAGGATACAGGCGAAGAGGGGGCTGAAGCAGCTCCTGAGGAAGAGTCATCTGAGGGTGTCGGAGAGGTCAAGGTGACAACCACCGATACCGTAAACATCCGTGCATCAGCGGATCAGAATTCCGAGAAGCTCGGTTCTGCCGCAAAGGGTGATACGTTTGTAAGAATTTCGGAAGAAGGCGAATGGAGTAAGATCAAATATAAGGACGGAGAGGCATATATCAAGTCTGAGTTCCTTACAACAGCAAGTACAGACGGCGCCGAAGCTGCTTCCGCTCCCGCAGAGGAGAGCACGGATACATCTTCAGCCGGCGGTAAGATAAAGATCACCGGAGATAACGTAAATGTCCGCTCCAAGGCAAGTACCGACAGCGATACAGTAGGAAAGGCATCAAGCGGTTCTACATATACTCTCAAGGGTGAAGAGAACGGCTGGTACAAGATAGACTACAATGGCACGGACGGTTATGTAAGAAACGATTTTGCAACAAAAGAATAAATGAATTTAAGGCGGGGTCGCAGTTAGCGGCCCCGCTTTTATTTATGGCGGCCCGCTTAACGAGTAGGGTGCTATTGCATCTTCCCTGCTCGATTTGGTCTTGACAAAAAGGTCGCACTGGGATATTATCGTTTACGGACAAAGGCGTCTCGATCAGGTGGATAGTTTCCACCTGTTTTTGAGCGCCTATTTTTTTACTTATTTTATTTACAGGAGGAAAACAAAAATGTCATACGTTGACGAGATCTACGATTATGTCGTAGAGAAAAACCCGGCACAGCCTGAATTCCATCAGGCAGTAAAAGAAGTACTTGAATCATTAAGAGTTGTTATCGAGGCAAACGAAGAGGAGTACAGAAAGCAGGCTCTTCTTGAGAGACTTGTAACTCCCGAGAGACAGATCCTTTTCAGAGTTCCCTGGGTAGATGACAAGGGTCAGGTTCAGGTTAACAACGGTTTCCGTATCCAGTTCAATTCGGCTATCGGACCTTACAAGGGAGGACTTCGTTTCCATCCTTCTGTAAATCTTGGTATCATAAAATTCCTTGGCTTTGAGCAGGTATTCAAAAACTCTCTTACAAGCCTTCCCATCGGCGGCGGTAAGGGTGGTTCCGACTTCGATCCCAAGGGTAAATCAGACCGCGAGGTTATGGCATTCTGCCAGAGCTTTATGACAGAGCTTTACAGACATATTGGAGCAGATACTGATGTTCCTGCCGGCGATATCGGCGTAGGCGGACGTGAGATCGGTTTCCTTTATGGTCAGTACAAGAGGATCCGTGACGTATACGAGGGAGTTCTTACAGGAAAAGGTCTTACCTACGGCGGTTCTCTTGCACGTACAGAGGCTACAGGCTATGGTCTTCTTTATCTTACAAATGAAATGCTTAAATCAAACGGAATCGATATAAGCGGAAAGACAGTTGCTATCTCAGGTGCAGGAAACGTTGCCATCTATGCTGCACAGAAGGCTCAGCAGATGGGTGCAAAGGTTGTTACCGTTTCTGATTCAACTGGCTGGATCTATGATCCCGAAGGAATCGATGTAGACCTTCTTAAAGAGGTTAAGGAAGTTAAG
>JAILOD010000276.1 GCA_024691015.1 Lachnospiraceae bacterium | reverse complement strand
GCCGAGCATACCAGCATCTTATCGGCAAGCGGATCCATAAACTTTCCGAAATTGGTTACCAGATTGTATTTTCTGGCGATCATTCCGTCCAGCATATCGGTAAGCGAAGCTATAATGAATATGGCCAGCGCTATCCATTTTGTATTGTCCCCAAATGGTTTCAATTCCATAAGCAAAATAAAAACCGGAACCATTATTACTCTTAAAACAGTCAGTTTATTCGGCAGATTCATCCTTCTTTTTCCTCCTTTTTTCATACACAGTCAGTAAAACAAAAAAGATAATAAAACCGATAATACTGGCAATCTCCCCTATTCTGAGAAAAGGTGTAAAATATTTAAGTTCGATACTGTGATGCCCCTTGCTCATTGGAACAGCACTGAATAAGTAATTCGCCCTTATCAGAGTTTCTTCAAGCCCGTCCACATATACCTTCCAGCCTGCTGACCAGGGAACGCTTAAATACAGAAGCCCATCATTTAGAGCGTTTATCTCTCCCGTAATACGGTCTGTCTCAATACTTTCGTTTTCAAGCACATTATCCTGAAGTGCAGCGATCCTCATCGGATAATCATCCATTTTACGCCCATAGATGTTTATTGAATCTGCTTTGTAAACACCCGACCCCTGGAATTCGATGATAACCTTATGTGCCTCTTCATCACTATAACATAAATTTAGCGCTACCGCTTCTCTTCCACAATAATTCTTATCATAGGAACTGAATATCTCAACTCCCTTCTTTCTGTCCAGGTCATCCTTCACCGCTATTGTTGTTTCAGGTTCTTTTGTCATCAGACTCTCTTTGATTATATCGTATTTCTGCCTTGGAGAAAACCGTTCATATTCAGCCGGATTATATATACCGTAGGGATCGTATATTTTATCATCTCCGAAATAAAGGTCTTTCTCCAAAGTCCTCTCAAAAGTCATATTATTGATCTCAACAAAAAGCTCCGCATTTTTTACAGGTTTCTCGAGAAGTAATGTAACCTGCTGGGAATTATCCGTAACTATAAACTTTCCGTCGGGAGATATTGCGGCCGTGGTCTCTTCGGGAAATATAATATAGGGAACCTGTTCCTCATCGAAGGGACGGGCCATTTCATCCCCCTTTGCCGCCTCTTTAAATTCGTCGGCAATAACGGCGGCATCCAGCATGACATTTTCCTTTTTATTGTATGCAAGCCCGTCTATATCTGATTCCCCTATATATCTGTCATACATAAATCCCATTGGCAGAGCAAAATCATTCCTGAAATAATAATTGATATCCTTATATTTTTCACCCAGATACAATAACTGCGGAACATTAAGCTCGCTTCCCTGATCCTTCATTATGTCTCGTGTAATGGCATCCCTTTTTTCCTTTGCATTATCCACTTCACCTATATATGAATAGCCGAAGGGCAGTTCAAGGTCATCCTTATCTGTCCTGAAATAATACCTTACAGCCGCGATCGCATTGGCTATGGTACGTTCGTCGTAATCTCTCGGTGACCAGGATGTGGGATTCCTCATAGCCAGTTCATACTGAAAAAGATCGTCATAGGGATTTAAGGCCGAAAGATAGAATGAGGTGGACGAAACTCCCGAGAGCATTCCCGGATTTATGGAGGTTTCACCGGAATACCTGTACAGCCGGTCCTCTACTCCGTCTATTTTGGACAGTTCTTTTATCACATCGGCTTCGCATTTGTAAAGATCTCGCGAAAGATCCTCAGCAAGCTTTAAGCCTTTATTGTTTTCATATGAAAAGGAATACTGCCTGTGAAAGATCATAAGCGTATTTACAACCACCAAAAGACAGATGAACACTCCTGCAGCGGCTCTTTTTTCTTTGTCTCCTGCAGAAAGCGAATTTATCACAGCAAGACCCAATATCAGCAGAAATGCTATGACAAATCCCTTATATGTCTGTTCATTCTGGTCAAATGAAATAAATGCACAAAACAGGAATATTCCCAAAAGGATGATAACCGGCAGTTTCGCATCGGAAGCTTTTATATTAACAAGCTCATCCCAGCATATAACTATGATCACGGAATTTACAAAACCCACAAGAA
>JAILOD010000248.1 GCA_024691015.1 Lachnospiraceae bacterium | reverse complement strand
AGTCTGTTATATTTTCGACTTTAGTGATATTTTATATACAGGAGGAATTATGAACGATACAAAAGCCTTAAAAATAAAAATATTGCTGATAAGTATATTATTTGCGGCGTTTATGATCTGTAATCTTCATTCTTCCGTTGTTTATGCCGAAAACAGTGTCGATTGGAGAAGTATTTATCTGGAATTACTGAATATTCCCAATTATCAGAAAACCGGCGATGTACAGCCTCTTTGCGGTCTGTACTACATTGATGACGATACAATTCCGGAGCTGGCCATAAACAAGAATGACCGCTATTTTATATATACCATTGATAAAAACAAACCGGTTCTCTTTCTGACAATGAACGATTCCGGTCCTTCCTACGGAAGCAATACCGGAGCCCTTGTTCTCGATAACAGGATCATAGCCTATGAGAACGGAAAAACCAGGACCATTGCCTTCAAAAAAACCCTGAATGATAAAAATAAGGAAACGGCTTATTACATAGAAGGCCGCCGTGTATCGGAAAGCGCTTATTCGGATCTTACCTTCAGGTCTTCATCCAATTATATAGGGTCAGACAGTATGCTGGATTCCGACAAAATGATCAGCTTCCTGAAAAGGCCTGAAGCTCCAGTCCCTTCGCAGTCCCTGAACAAACACAAATATGCGGGAGTTCTGTCTGTCGGGGTTGATCATTATCCCCTCAGTAATCCCGACAACAAAAAAACCTACACCAATCTGAAATCCCTTTGCAGCGATTTAAAGATCGACTATGAAAATCCCACTGCCGTTTATGAGATTTCCGATGACTCATCCGGAAAAAACCGGATCGATCTTATCTATATTACTTCTGCCAATTCCGACGGTATGCTGATCTCCTATGAATGGGATCCCTCTGCCGGCCGCTACAAGGGCAGTGCCTGGCCGGTCCACTCTGCAACAGTCCGTCCTCTCCCGCCAAAAGAGGATATAAATAATATTTTCACTTATTGGGGCGAGGGAATCTACACACAAGAAGATATCGAAGATACTAAGGGAATGTGGAACTTCCGTCTTGAAAACGGAAGGCTTTCCAAGATTTCCTATATATGCCGGGAAAACTTTACAAAAGAAGATATCGAAACGGGCATTACCCCGATAAGAACCGATGGAGAGATATTTTCCATCGAATATACCTTTGACAATAACAATAAGCTTAAACACAGATATATCCGGCATGACTCAGGCTATTTCGGAACCTACGCCACAACAGAAAGTCAGGATTTCGATGAAGACGAACGCCTGATCCACTACCGGGGCTATCAGACCCATGGCGGATATGAACGTTATTTCATCTATCCCGAAAACACTGACACCCCGGCGTACAGTGTCTTTGTGGACGACCATTCCGGGGTGAAGTATTGTTATCTTGAAATCCTTATATAGACTTGTGACCCTTCAGTATTTCTTTTTCTCAAAAAACTCATCTATCTGAAGAGTTAATTTATGTTTGTCTATACCTTTGAGAATATAGCCCTCGGGCTTCAGGCTCAATACTCTGGTAACGCTTTCCTTATCGCCCTTTCCCGTAAGAAAGATAACGGGCAGCGATGATGTGCCCACCTCGCTCCTTATCATCTCAAGCACCTGCGGCCCGCTTGTAACAGGCATTTCGTAATCAAGAAGTATGAGATCCGGCTTATTGTTTGCAAGATACGTGATAGCCTGCATACCGGAATTAACGATAGATACCCTGTATTTCTCATCAAGCCAGGTTTTTGTCAGTGTAAGAAATGTAGGATCATCATCTACCAGGAGAATGTGTTTCCTTCTGGACAGTTCATCGCTTACCGAAAGGATATTAAGCATCTTATCAGCTACTTCCCTGACGTTAAGCGGCCTGCTGAAGTGCTCCTTAATGACGTGTTCGGGTATTATCCTCTTCAGAACATCAAACTCCGAAGCATCTCCTATCGTGCAAAGCACCTTTTCCTGTTCGATACAAAGATCCTTTAGAAAAACCAGCACATCTGAAATATTTTCCAGATAGCTTCCCAGATAGAACAGAAATACTCCGGGTTTTTCCTTGTATTTCTCCAATTCCTTTATTGTGGGCTCCGCCTTGATCACCTCTATGCCGTCATCCTTAAGCCCTTTTGAAAGGGCATCTATCATAAAGGTAGAACCGCTGCTGATCAGTAGTAAGGTGTTTTCCATAAAATCCCCCGTTTATATCCTTTCAAGTATCTGTTTTATCTTATCCCAGTCTGCACGGTTAACCGCTGCCGACAGTTCTTTTAAAGCTTCTCTTTTTTCTTCCGTTACGCTGTGAGCATCAATCTCATCCATTATATACTTAACGCTGTCATAATCAAAGCTTGCGGCTAATTCTTTTATTCCGAGGATCGCTTCATTAAGGGTATTTTCATCCATTAACGGTTTATCCTCATTGTCCGCTTCCTTCTCTGTATTAAGCTTCTCCGCAAGAGCTTTATACATAGACAAAAGCTTATCCGTTTCTGCCTCTATGGTTACCCGGTCATTTTCATCTCCGGCCTTCTCCAGCCTTTCGGCAAGCATTGAAAGATCAACTGCTCCTATTATACGTGCCGAGCTTTTAAGTGCGTGAACCTTTATGGTGTAATCCTTTATCATATCTTTTTTATAAAAGCTTTCGATCGCCTCGTAATTTTCGGGGTAATTATCCTTAAACGATCTAACTGCGGTTAGATAGAGCTCTGCGCCGCCGGAATTGGCCATTCCCAGTGCAGCATCCAAACCTTCTATATCAACCAGCTCCTCAGGCACCTTTTCGGGTTCATCAATTACCTGCTCCTCTCTTATCTTAACCTTTTCCTTCGGAAGAAATCTTATCATAAGCGCTTCCAGCTTATCGGTCATAATAGGCTTTGTTATATAATCGTCAAACCCGGCTTCTATATACATTTCCCTCGAACCTGACACTGCATTTGCGGTCAGCGATACTACAGGTGTATCAATATTGGGGTTTGATATCTGTTTTTTCAGCTTCTGCAGTGTTTCTATACCGTCCATTTCCGGCATTCTGTGATCAAGGAAGATGATATCGTATTTTTTATTCTGTGACTTCTCCAGACATTCCTTTCCGCTTAAAGCCTTGTCAACCTTAACCTCCGTCTGCTTCAGAAGCCCTTCGAATACGGTGAGATTCATGGGTGTATCATCCACAACCAGTATTTGAGCGTCGGGAGCGGTAAATTTCTCCCTGTATTTTTCCATCTTACTGAGGGCTTTTTTATAGGCATCCATATAATCGCCGATCGGCGCCCATTTTACTACATCCTGCTCCAGGCGGAAATAGAATTCACTGCCTTCCCCATACGTACTCTTTACCTTTAACTCACTGCCCATAAGACGGAGGAGCTTTTTTGTGATATTGAGTCCCAGTCCCGTTCCCTCGATAGTCCTGTTTCTTTTCTCGTCCATCCTCTGGAAAGCCCCGAAGAGCCTGTTCATATCTTCCTCTTTTATGCCTATTCCGGTGTCTTTAACAGATACGGAAAAAGCTACCTTTTCATCCGAAAGCTTTTCATAACCGACATTCATCGTTATCGTTCCTTTTTCCGTATATTTAATGGCATTTGTAAGAATGTTGGTCATTATCTGCTTTATACGTATTTCATCTCCGTTCATTATTGACGGGATATTATTATCTATATTGAATACAAGCTTCAATCCCTTTTCTTCGGCTTTTGGCTTTATCATATGAAGCAGGTCATTAAGCACCGAAGAGAAATCATAATCTACGGGAATTATATCCATTTTCCCGGCCTCGATCTTTGATGAATCCAGTATCTCATTCACAAGGCTCAAAAGCGTATTGCCCGCAGTCTTAATATTGTGGGCATATTCGAGTGTCTTATCATTCTTTTCTTCTCTTAATATGATCTCATCCATTCCCAGAATGGCATTTATCGGAGTTCTTATCTCGTGAGACATATTTGAAAGAAACGCACTTTTGGCTTCGCTGGCGGTTTGTGCATCCTTAACCGCATCCACCAGTTCCTCCGTCATCGCCTTAAGAAAATGTGACAGACGCTCTGCTAATGGCACCACGCCTTCACGCTCTGTCAGCTCTGTCGAATGTATTACCGGACTGGAAATATCATCGCCAAGCCCTTCCCTCATTCCTGTTGCAACCAGAGCACTGTTTAATACTCCACCACGGCCGCGGTACCTGTATATTTCTCCCATTCCCAGTACAATACAGGGCATTGTTTTTCTGTGACGCGAATAATAGTCGGCCTCCAGGTGTGCATCCTTCTGAAGAAAACTAAACCGGTTTGCACATATTACGAGTGAGAGCCTTTCAGCACCGAAGCCCTCCATTCTGTTGGCTCCGTCCAGGGTACCGTTTAAGATCTCCTCTTTCTCTCCGTATGAAAACCTTACCTTTTCATTTTCCAGCACATCCCCTTCAAGAAATACCTCTCCGTTCGGACCACAGCCCGAAGGCGTCCTGCCTATATATAAGCCGTCTCTTTCAACAACCAGCGGAAACTCACTTATATTTGAAACAAAATTATCATTCGGCTTTATCCCAAGATATTTATAATATATATCCGTTGATTTTTGTCCGTCTATTTCCTCCAGAACTGTATTGGAATGTTCGGAAATGTCGCCCACCTTTGTATCCATGTATCTGCCTACCGGCTTCCATCCGAAAAGATAATCTTCATATACATATAATTCCTCTCCCGAATATACCGTCACTGAAACCCCCGGCCCCGGTCTGTCATCCGCAAAGACCATAGAGTCCCCGTTATTCAGGGAAAAGTATCCATTCTGAAATTCTGCCGAATTCACACCTGCTATGGAACCAAAAAACGGCACTTCCTCAAGCCCCTTGGAAAACTCTGCGATAAATCCGGATGCGGATATTTTTAACCAGGCAATATAAACCTCTACCGCTTTAACATTCTTAAAATTTATTATGGTATCTCTTAATTCTTTTGCATAGGATAAAAGGTCGGCGTTCAGATCCTTTGAATCTCTGTCGAATTCCCTGTAGAAAAGTGTAACCTTTGAACTTTTCATCAAAGTAAAATCAATCCAAATACCACTTTTAAAGTTACAAAAAGTTGTATAAGCCACCGATGTCATTCCGGTTATCTTAAGTTTCGGAAAATTCGCATTAAGTGCGGCAAGAACATCCTTTATTTCCGGCTCAGGGATATTTGCCACATACACGCAGATCACTCCGTCGCAATAATCATTTTCATCTATCTCTTTTTTTATATCATCAAGCCTGATGCTCAGATCTTCGTATCCGGTTACTATATATTTTTTCTGGATCACCTGTATCCTCCCAATGACAATGCTTATTTTTATAATTATTTATGTTTTTATTATATAGAGTGCCAAAATATTGTCCAATAAAAAGATTATGATCTATCATACTCCTGTCCCGTCAAAGGCCGGTATATAGCCTTCTCCCGAGGCATCTCCGGTCTGGATATATGCGTTTATTATACCCAGCTTTTGTGCGTAGCTCACAAGACTGTGGTATTCGCTTTCGCTTACCTTTCTGTTGATCTCCGGATGAATTTCGGTGGCACCGTTTGGTGTATATTGGTTCATAAGGCTCATCCAGATAGCCTCACCGTATTTTTCATACAGATATTTCACTATCATCTTAGCCTGTATGACCATTCCCGGAAGCAGAAGATGCCTTACTATCACACCTTTTTTTATCAGTCCTTTTTCAAAAACACATTTATTCTGCTGCCTTACCATTTCGGCCACGGCTTTTTTTGCAGCCTGTACATACCCCGGTGCATTACTGTATTTTATGGCATCCTCATCTCTTATGTATTTAAGATCCGGAAGATAGACATCTATGAGGCCCTCAAGTGCTTTCACGCTGTCCTCTTCGAGATATGAAGACGTGTTAAAAATAAACGGAATATCTATCCCCTGATCCTTAGCCCTTCTGATTGCCTTTGAAACCGTTGGGATGAACATATCACAAGTCACAAGATCTATATTGCTGGCACCTTCCTCCTTCAGCTCAAAGAAGATCTCCACAAGTCTATCCGGGGTTATCTCCTGCCCCTTCTTATGATAACTTATCTCCCTGTTCTGGCAGAAAACACAGCCCATATTGCAGCCCGAAAAAAATACCGTTCCGGCTCCGCTCATCCCCGATATGACCGGCTCCTCCCAGAAATGAAGAGCGGCCCTTGAAATTTTAAGCTTATCCTTTACCCCGCAATAGCCTGTTTTTATTATTCTGTTTACCCTGCATTGTCTCGGACATAGAATGCAGTTTTTGTATAAATCGTCTGTCATAATTGATATTGCCTTTTCGTTTATTCGATTTAGTTGTTAGAATTTAATTTATTTGATGAAAATTATCATATTTAAGGAATAATGCACAAACTTTCTTTTGTATTTTATTCAAAATTATGATATAATTAACAAAATTTTATCTAAGGAGGACAATGTCATTGAAGAAGAAAATTAATCTCACTACCGCATTGTTACTGATAGGTTTTGTTCCCCTTATCATTTCCGGACTTATCGTTGTTATCGTATCATCTATCAACATTTCCAGCAATCTGGAAAAAATCACCTATCAAAAATTATTTGTCGCTGCTGACGGCCTTCGCCAGTATTACGAATGGGACATCATAAACTCCGGCGAGCCTGCATACGAACATGACTATGTCGACTCCCTTAAAGGCGAAGACATAGAGCTTACCCTCTTCATGGGAGATACCCGTTTCATCACATCTGCTCTAAACGCCCAGGGTCAGAGAAATGAAAACACCCAGATGGACTCAAAGATCTGGGCAGATGTAAGTAAAGGCAATACCTATTATTCTGATGGTGTAAACATCGGAGGCAACAAATACTACGTTTGCTACATTCCGCTGCGTGACGGCAATAAACAGGTAATCGGTTCAGCCTGGGCCGGCTCTCCTGAATCAGATGTAAAAGGTCTGATACATCGCATTATCCTTATATCGGTTATTGTCATGGTTGCAGCTCTTATAATTTTTGCGATCATCATCTTCATCGTGGCAAAGTCCATTATCACCTCTCTGAAGGCTGCCACA
>JAILOD010000179.1 GCA_024691015.1 Lachnospiraceae bacterium | reverse complement strand
CACTTATTCTTCTGGATATAGACATGCCCATAGTTAACGGTTTTGAAGTTTTCAGCTGGCTCAGAAAAAACGATGCCACAAGAGACATTCCTGTTATCTTTGTTACGGGTAATGATGATGCCTCTACCGAACTTGAAGCCTATTCGCTCGGCGCGGTTGATTTTATCCTGAAGCCCTATTCGCCGGAGATATTAAAGCGTAAGGTTGATCTTCACATCAACATGCTTGACAAAAAAAGAAGGCTTCAGGCCGAAAACAGTGATCTTTTGGATTACAACGACCAGCTTCAGGATTATAACACAGAGCTTCAGAATATGGCTCAGATGAGCATGCAGAGTGTGCTTTACCTGGAATATTTTATCACCGGTGTCATCACGGAGCTCATCGAAAAGAAGGATGGCTTTTCGGCTATTCATTCCAAGAGGGTTGCCAGATATATGGATGTCCTGATGGGTGAGATGATAAGAGAGGGCAAATTAAAGATAAACCCTTCCGAAACTGACATAATAAAGCTTGCGGGACAGCTTTTCGATATGGGAAAGATCGGTATACCGGATTATCTTCTGGTTAAAACAGGAAAGTATTCCGATAAGGAATTCGAAACCATGAAAATGCATACGGTATATGCATCGGATGCGGTGCAGAAGTATTCATACCTGATGCCCAATTCGAATTTCGTAATGTACACCTATCAGATGTGCCGCTCGCATCATGAAAGATGGGATGGAATGGGCTATCCGGACCGTCTGGCCGGAAACAATATACCGATATTGGCCCGCCTTATAAGCCTTTGCGATATGTATGACGCCTTAGTCAGTGAAAGGCCTTATAAAACCGCAATGACGCATGAACAGGCATATTACGTTGTAAATCAGTCTTCCGGAACCCAGCTGGATCCGGATGTTGTAGCTGCATTCAATATGGTCCATGTTAAATTTATGGAAATATCAAAATTACCGGTGGAATAAATTTTCGCCAAAACGGAGGAAAAAATGGCAATCAGAAACATAAGGACTCTTGGGGATGAGATTCTTTTAAAGGAGAGTAAACCCGTAAAGGAGATCACACCCCGTATAAGGGAGCTTATTGATGACATGTTTGACACGCTTTACGAGCAGGACGGAGTTGGTCTTGCAGCGGTTCAGGTGGGTATCCTGAAGCAGATCGTGGTCATAGATATCGGTGAGGATGATCCGATAGTTCTTATAAATCCAAGGATAGTTGAAACAAGCGGAGAGCAGACAGGCTCCGAGGGTTGTCTTTCGGTTCCGGGAAAAGCCGGAATAGTTACGAGGCCCGATTTCGTAAAGGTTGTATATATGGACGAAAATATGGAACCGCAGGAAAGAGAAGGAACGGGGCTTTTGGCAAGGGCTTTCTGCCACGAGATAGATCATCTTTCGGGAAAGCTTTACGTGGATAAGGTAGAGGGGGATCTTAAGGATGTGGTCCCGAGAGAAGAGGAAGAAGAATGAGAGTGATATTTATGGGAACGCCGGATTTTGCATCCGGCGTTCTTAAGGAAATGGTGAAGAATAATATAGATGTCGTACTTGCGGTAACCCAGCCTGACAGGGTAAGCGGAAGAGGCAAAAAGGTTAGCATGTCTGAGGTAAAGACTGCGGCAGTTGAAGCAGGCATTCCCGTTTTCCAGCCGGAAAAGATAAAAGAGCCTGATGCTGTTCTTGAACTGAAAAAATACAACCCCGATCTTATGGTGGTTGCGGCCTTCGGACAGATATTATCAAAGGAAATACTGGACATGCCCCAATACGGGTGTATAAATGTTCACGCATCACTACTTCCGAAATACAGAGGAGCGGCACCCATACAGCAGGCAATAATCGACGGTGAAAAAGAGACCGGGGTCACCATCATGCAGATGAATGAAGGGCTTGATACCGGGGACATCCTGATGCAGGAGTCCATAGAGATAAATCCGGATGAGACCGGCGGTTCGCTCTTTGACAGGTTAAGTGTTCTGGGAGCGGATATGGCTGTAAGGGCTGTTTCACTTATCGAAAAGGGTGAGCTTACACCGACTCCGCAGGACGATGATAAATCTACCTACGCAAAAATGCTGAAGAAGGAAACAGGAAATATTGACTTCGATAATCACACAGCAGAGGAAGTGGAACGCCTCATACGTGCATTAAACCCTTGGCCGAGTGCGTATACAAGATATAGTGGTAAAATTTTAAAACTTTGGACATCTTGTGTTTTGAATGGCGGATATACGGGGGAAGAGAGACCGGGAACGATAATTGAAGTATGCAGAGATGAGTTGAAAATTGTCTGCAAGACCGGAATTCTTTCCGTAAAAGAGGTCCAGCTTGAAGGAAAGAAGCGCATGAGTGTACATGATTTCCTTTTGGGTGTGAAGATCGAAAAAGGAACCGTTTTGGGATAAATACAATATGTGGTCTTGGATCTTAAGATCCGGACAGAGGGACGTTCATTGTGAAAAATACGTTTAAAAAAAATGAATTTGATATTCAGGCATATATGACAAAGGGCGTGGAAAGAGTGGTATCGGATGCTCTGAAGGCCACTATAAAGGATCCGGCCGAAAGCCTGTTTATGATGAGGTTTGCCGCGGCTTCCGGTGCGGCGTCAAAGAAACGCGCAAAAGCCGGGAAGGCAGGAGAACATATTCCACCCTTTCTTATCGCAAGCATAACAAGTAAGTGTAATCTTCATTGTGCCGGCTGCTATTCCAGGTGCAATCACGAGACCACCGATGCAGAGCCGGTTGAACAGCTGACCGGCGAGGAATGGGAGAGGATCTTTAACGAAGCGGATGAGCTTGGGATCAGCTTTATCCTTCTTGCAGGAGGAGAGCCGCTGCTTCGATATGACATAATAAGTGCTGCAGGGAAAATGGGCAATATCCTGTTTCCCATATTCACAAACGGGACCTTTCTGGGGGAGAAGTATTTCGATCTTTTCTCAAAATGCCGTAATCTTATCCCGGTTATCAGCATTGAAGGGGAAAAGGAGATCACTGATTCGAGGCGCGGTGACGGCATATACGATAAGGTGATCGAAAATATGGACGAGCTTCATAATAGGGGGTTGATCTTCGGGGCATCTGTTACCGTTACCACCGA
>JAILOD010000170.1 GCA_024691015.1 Lachnospiraceae bacterium | reverse complement strand
TACCGCGAAGGATCTCTTCTTCCGTGGTTGAATCTATCCAGACACGTTTTTCAACCATGCCCTTACGGACGCCGCCATACATGCGGATAAGCTCCTCAATGTATTGTCCTTCACGTCCGGAGTCACCGGCCCAGAGAACGGTATCGATATCGTTCCTGTGCAGGGACTTATGAACAACCTGATACTGCTTCTTTACATTGCTAAGCACATCATATTTGTATTCTTCCGGTAAAAAAGGCAGATCCTCCATGTTCCATTTTTTGTACTTGGGATCATATTTTTCCGGATAAACCATTTCAATAAGATGGCCGACACACCAGGTTATTACATAATCTTTGTTTTCAATTGCACCGTCAGCATTACCCGAGACCTTGAGAATTTTGGCATAGTCCCTGGCAACCGAAGGTTTCTCGGTGATGATCAAAGTTTTTCCCATAAACTATCAGGCTCCCTGTTTATCTATAACCTTTTTAAATTCGTTTTCCTGCATGGGTTTACCCAGGAGATATCCCTGGATGATGTTACAGTTGATCTTTTTAAGATAATCATACTGTTCTTTGTTCTCAACACCCTCAGCAATGGTCTCGAGACCAAGCTTCATGACCATGCTTACAACAGACTCGGTGATTATCGCGGTGGAATCATCGCTTATCATCGAGTCTATAAAGCTCTTGTCGAGCTTAAGGGTATCGATCTTCATGTTTTTGAGATATGAAAGTGAAGAATAGCCCGTTCCGAAATCGTCGAGAGCTATTTTGAAACCGACCTCGCGAAGAGCTTCGATCTTATCACGGGCCTCATCTTCGTTTTTCACGATAGCGGTCTCGGTAAGCTCAAGCTCGATATGATCAGGCTCAATTGAGTATTCCTTTGCCATATTTATAATATACTGCACAAAGCCCGGCGAGGAAAGCTGTACGGGCGAAATGTTTATGCTCATGATCCCGTCGTAGCCGAAATGCTCCTGCCAGGAGCTTAAAGCCCTGAAGGTCATATCGACAACAAGCCTGCCAATGGCCAGAATATCCCCGTTCCTCTCGGCAATCGGAATGAATTTATCGGGACCGATAAAGCTGCCGTCCCTGTCCTTCCAGCGGATTAGTGCCTCGCAGCCTCTTAAGGTACCGTTTTTTATATAGTACTGGGGCTGGTAGAACATAAAGAATTCTTCGGATTTTACGGCCTTATCAAGCTTTTTTTCTATCTGCAGCTCCTTTAAAAAAGAGCTCATAAGAACATCGTCGAATATCTGGATCTTGTCACGCACTCCGGCTTCTTTCATCGAATAAAGCATAACTTCATCGTGTTCAAGAAGGGAAAATGCGGAAATACCGGCTTCGGGATAATTGGATACCGCAAAATTCACGGAAAGGAAGATCTCGTCTCCGTCGCTTAGAACAAAGGGCTTTTTACAGCGCTGTCCGATAAGACCAACAGCGGTATTTACACCGAAATCATCTCCCGAATCATATATCGCAACAGCAAAGGTGGATGTGCTGAAATGTCCGGTGATAACGTTATCTTCCCCGGCACACATATCGTAAATAAACTGACCTATCTGCTGGATAACCTCATCTGCCTTAATAAGACCTATGCCGTTATAGAGCTTATCGTAATCGCAGAGGTGACAGAGAATAAGAGAAACCCTGTCATAGTTATCCTTTGCCCTGTCAACCATCTCCGAAAGGCTTTTGACAAAGTTATTACGGCTAAGAAGGCCTGTAAGTGAATCATAATAGGCAATATATTTTAATTCTTCATTCTGCTTTTTAAATGCGGTTATATCTTTAAAACAGACAAACTTCTCAGCTGGATCGGAATTGTCATCATACAAAACCTTCACGGAAACTTCGATCCATTTATGATTTTCCGAAATGTGGATGGTCTCGTTTAACTCAGTTTGTCCGGTCTTTTCAGCATCAAAGATATTATAAAGCCGGTCCAGATAGTCTTTATCAACAACGTTGATAAGCTGTCTGGGATCATCTCTTTGAAGCATTGCAACGCCAGTAAGCTCCTCCCAGGCACCGAATACCTTGTGAGAAGCTTCATGATAGTTTATATAAAAATATGCATTTTGAGACATTGAAAGCATACCATCGCTAACATGCCCCTCTTCCATCAGCTTATCGTTAAGAGTCTGAAGCATGTTAACCTGATATGTTATTGGCGTTGTCAATTTAAGCGACCCCTTTAATTATTTAAAATCGATATAACCCTTTGCTTTTAAGAGCTCGGCACAAAGAACTGCACCACCGGCAGCGCCTCTGACGGTATTGTGTGAAAGTCCGACAAACTTGTAATCAAACAGAGTGTCCTCTCTGAGACGGCCGATAGAAACACCGAAGCCTCTTTCATAATCAACGTCCATCTTAACCTGAGGCCTGTTATCGTCCGTAAGATACTGCATGAACTGAGTGGGAGCGGAAGGAAGCTTAAGCTCCTGAGGCTCGCCTTTATAATCAACGATGGCTTTAATAAGCGCATCTTTGTCGGGCTTATTCTTGAAATTAACAAAAACAGTGGCTGTATGGCCGTTAAGAACGGGTACCCTTATACACTGTGAAGTGATGATGGGTGATGTAGCGTTTTCGATGTGATCACCCTCGATATGTCCGTAGATCTTCAAGGGCTCCTTCTCACTCTTTTCTTCCTCGCCGCTTATGAAGGGGATAACGTTCCCTTCCATTTCGGGCCAGTCTTTAAATGTCTTTCCTGCACCGCTTATGGCCTGATAGGTGGAAACAACAACCTGAGTAGGCTCAAACTCTCTCCAGGCATAAAGAACGGGGGCATAGGACTGTATCGAACAGTTGGGCTTTACTGCGATAAAGCCCTTTGTTGTGCCGAGTCTCTTTTTCTGAGCCTCAATGATCTTAGCGTGCTCGGGATTGATCTCGGGGATTATCATCGGAACATCGGGTGTCCAACGGTGAGCCGAGTTATTTGAAACGACCGGAGTTTCGGTCTTTGCATACTTTTCTTCTATGGCACGGATCTCATCCTTGCTCATATCAACTGCAGAAAAACAGAAATCCACGTCAGCTGCAACAGCGTCAACATCGGAAACATCCTTTACAACGATGTCTTTAACGCCCTCCGGCATGGGGGTGTCCATCTTCCATCTGCCTTCCACAGTGTCCTTGTAGGCCTTTCCTGCGCTTCTTGGGCTGGCTGCAATGGTTGTAACCTCAAACCAGGGGTGATTCTCGAGAAGTGAGATAAATCTCTGTCCGACCATACCGGTACCGCCGAGTATGGCAACTTTAAGCTTTTTTTCCATAATGTGTTCTCCTCCTAAGGTGCTTTCACCTTTTATTTAACAGCTCCTCATACAGCCTGACATTTTTCATGACAGCCTCTTTGGATGGTGCGCCTGTGGTAAGACGCTTTTCAACGCAGGTTTTAAGGCTTATTGCTTCATAGATATCGTCTTCGAAAGCCTCACATTCGCTTTTGAATTCTTCAAGTGAAAGATCATCAAGAGCACAACCCTTGTCTATACATTTTAACACAAGCCTGCCCGATACTGCATGGGCATCCCTGAAAGGAATGTTCTTTCTGACCAGATAATCGGCTACATCAGTTGCATTGGTAAAGCCGTGGCGTGCACTCTTATCCAGCTTCTCTTTATTAAAGCTTATGGTCTTCATCATTCCGTCAAAAAGTTTAACACAAAAATGCGCTGTGTCAAATGCATCAAACGCAACTTCTTTATCTTCCTGCATATCCTTGTCGTATGCAAGGGGCAAACCCTTCATGGTTGTAAGAAGACTCATAAGGGATCCGTATACCCTTCCTGTCTTGCCACGTACAAGCTCGGCAATATCAGGATTCTTTTTCTGAGGCATAATGCTTGAGCCTGTGGAAAATGAGTCGTCGATCTCTACAAACCTGTATTCATCGGAATTCCAGATGATGATCTCTTCCGAAAACCGGCTTAAATGCATCATAAGAATAGCCAGATCATTTAAAACCTCTATTAGATAGTCCCTGTCGGATACCGAATCCATAGAATTTCTGGTCGGACCGTCAAAGCCCAGAAGCGATGCCGTAAGGTCCCGGTCTAAGGGATAGGTGGTGCCGGCCAGTGCTCCACAGCCCAGAGGGCAGAGGTTAAGGCGCTTTCTCGTATCCTTTAATCTGTCCCTGTCTCTTAAGAACATTTCAAAATATGCGCTTATGTAATGAGATAAAGTGACCGGCTGAGCCTTCTGTAAATGGGTAAAGCCGGGCATATATGTATCGGTATTTGTTTTTATGATCTCAAGTAAGGTATTTAAGAAGACTGTGAGCGTTTCATCCAGAGAATCTATGAAATTCCTGGTGTAGAGCTTCATATCAAGCGCCACCTGGTCGTTTCGGCTTCTGCCGGTATGAAGCTTTTTACCGGTGTCACCGATCCTCTCGGTCAAAACCGACTCAACAAAGCTGTGTATATCCTCGTATTCATTGGTAATCTGAAGCTTTCCGTCTTCCACGTCATGCAGGATCCCCTGAAGAGAGGATATCATATCATCCATTTCGTCTTCGGTGATGATACCGGTGCTGCCAAGCATTTTTGCGTGCGCTATGCTGCCCGTAATGTCTTCCCTGTAAAGTCTCTTATCAAAGGATATGGAGGCATTAAAATCAAATGCCCCCGTATCCGTAGCGTTTACAAATCTTCCGCCCCAAAGCTGTGCCATTATTATTCCCTTTCAAAACTTCGGATTATTTTTCCGATTTTTTATTTTTTATGATTACGTCCCTTTATTGCGGTAACCGTAGAAAGCAGTACAACAAGTGCCGTAACAACCTCGGAGAACAGACCCGTTACCGCGCCGACTGCCATAACGACTGCCGTTATAAGAAGTGTTATGAATGTTGGTATTCCGCTTAAGAATATACCCATTACAACCATTATAAGTGAAACAATACCGAATATTACGGGCTTCAGCTGGTTGAGCTCTACGTGACGGATCGCGCAAACCACACCTACTACAACTATAAGTGCAACAGCTATAAGGGATACCGTACTTGTTGAAAGCAGTCCTTCTTTGCTTTCATTCTCCATTCTTTCTTCTTTTGCCTTAAGTGCCTGTGCCTTCTTTTCCTGTCTCTCGGCCTTAATCCTTTCGCGCATTTCGTCGCGTTCGGTTTTACCGGGCTTCACCGGCTTATTCTTTACTACACGTACATTTTCGTTGTCGGGATTTCTGAATTCTTCATTACCCGGTCTTTGGCCATTTGCCTTCTGTGCACCAACTGCAGCGGCACCGCCCATTGCAGCCGCATTTGCAACTCTTGTGGACATTCCGGTATTTGGCCTTCTGTTCATATTTGGATTGGGATTCTTTCCCGGTGCTCCCTGCATGGGCCTGCCGGGACGTCCGGGTGCTCCCTGCGCCGGAGGTACTCCGGGCCTTGTCGGAACCCTGTTCATTCCCTGTGTATTCATGCCGGACGGTATATGTACATTTTTACCGGGCTGTGCGGGTTTTATCGGTGCTGGATTGTTGGCCGCATTTGCTGCAGGTCCGCCCTGTTCCGCTACATTTCTTGCGATCTCCTGTTTAACGATCTCCGAAGGATCCTTGTATTCCTCGTCATTCTTTGAATAATCAAGTTCAACGGTTTCATCCACAACTTTCGTGACGGATTTATCCTTATCGATAAACATCGTCTTGTCTTTTGTTTCATTGACGATCTTTAATACATCATCATCAACTTTTCCGCTCTTTTTATCCAGAACCTTTTCTTCTTTGAACTCGGGTTCTTTTACTACCGGCTCTGTTCGCTTTACGGCATCGATATCGCCGGCCTTTTCCGTCTTTTCACGGTCTTTATTCGGGTCGATGACCTTTCCGACCTTAACGGGATTATCTTCATCCACCTTAGCCATACCGGTAACGAACTCTGTATGCTGTTTTTTAACAACAGGAAGCTCGTTTGTTTTTGAGTCAACGGATTTTTTGGAGATCTCGGGCCTTTCTGCAAGCTTGGGCTCCTTCTGGGCCTCACGCTCTTCCTTTTCCGCTGCTTCAACCTCGGCAACAAGAGCTTCTTCAAGCTTCTCCTCTGCTTTATCTTCATCCCGGCCTTTTCCGTCAGAAATTTTATCATCGGGTTTTTCAGTGGGAATATCCTCTGCCTTCTGCTCCTTTTTAAATCGTCCGTTAATAAGACGTTCTTCAAAACTAAGCTCTGTATTCACGGATTTTTTAACATCAGGCTCCTTGACGACAGCCTCTTCGACTGCAGGCTTTTCGATCACAGCCTCTTCAACTTCAGCCTCTTTGATCACAGCCTCTTCAACTGCAGGCTCTTCGATCACAGCCTCTTCAACTGCCGGCTCTTTGATCACAGCCTCTTCAACTGCAGGCTCTTCGATCACAGGTTCTTCAACTGCAGGCTCTTCGATCACAGGTTCTTCAATTACAGGTTCTTCGACTGCAGCCTCTTCAACCACAGGTTCTTCAACGGCTGCCTCTTCGACTACAGGCTCTTCAATTACAGTCTCTTCAACCACAGGCTCTTCAACGGCTGCCTCTTCAAGGACAAGCTCCTCAAACTCCTGACCGGCTTCCGGGATGGTCTCTTCCTTAACGGAGAACTGCTCACTTTCCTGTACCGGAACAGCCTTTTCCCTGATAACAGGAGCAACATCCGCATCAACATTACGCTCACGGCGTCTGATAACCGGCTCACGATCACCGACTCCGTCTCTCATTTGCTTCTTCACCACCGGCTCACCCAAATCTCCGGCAACCATACGCTTTTTCACTACCGGCTCACCCACATCAGAGGCACCCCTCATGGGACGTTTGATAACGGGCTCTCCCATAGCTTCCGGATTTATAACCTGATTTTTAATAACAGGCTCTCCCTGACCTTCATTAACAGGTGCCTGATTCTGAATAACAGGCTCTGCAGGCCTTACGTTCATCCGGTCTTCTTGTCCGGCAGGCCTTGCAGGCCTCTGTTGTGCCTGCATTTCCCTGTTCATAGCAGGCCTTTTCATTGCAGCATTATTAACAGGCCTTTCCATGCCGGCGTTATTAACAGGTCTTCCCATTGCAGCATTGTTAACAGGCCTTTCCATTCCAGCATTATTAACAGGCCTGCGACCGTTGAACTTCAGATTCTCCGGCATGATCTCAGCCCTGTTATCTATTCTATTTTCCTGATTTTGCATTTCAGGTATTACATCAGTTTTACCGTTGTCGGTTATGTTATCGAGTTCATCGATTTCCGGAAGATCGTCAAAGCTTTCGGCAGCCTCCATTACCTCTTCCAATCTGCCCTTTTCGGGAACCGGTTTTTTAGGAGGCACAGCGGGATTTTTGGCTCCGTTCTTTGCAGCTTCCTTCGCTGCCCTTTTAGCCTCTTTTTCCGCCTCCTTAGCTTCTCTTTCAGCTTCCTTTGCGGCCCTTTCAGCTTCTTTCGCAGCTTCTTTTGCTGCTTTCTTCGCTTCCTTTAATTCCTTTTTCGAAGGCTTGTCATCCTGATCATCCTTCTTTTTACCGAACCCGAAAAAGCCTCTTTTCTGGGGCTTTTCCTTCTTTTCTTCCGTAAACTCTTCAAAACCGGAAGCTTCGTCTATCTCGTCAATACCGAGGATAGCATCTGAATTTGGCTTTTCATCAAACCCGTCGGCTTTATCGAACCCGGGCTCATCAAATTCATCTATATCATCGAATCCGCTCATCTCCTTAACAGGAGCCTTTGCGGCAACATTCTTTTTCATGGGAGTCTGGGGCCTGATATTTCTCTGCTGGTCAAGCCTTCCTACACCGCTCGGTCTTGCCCCCGGTGTTCCCGGTCTTGCTGCCCCTTGTCTTGCGGGAGCAGGCCTTGTATTTCCGGGTGCGCCGGCAGGTCTTCTGTTTACCGCCTGCGGTGCATTGGAAGGACGTTTTTTCCCCTGCGGAGCACTTGTGTTTCCATCTACCTTATAATTTAGTACATCTTTAAAAGACATTTTGATCTCTCCTCATCAAATGCATATAGAAACAGGTATAAAAACCCTTTTAAACAATTATTAAATATAATGCATATACAATATGTAGTCAAGTTTTATGTTGAATAACACAATCAAATTATGTAAATTTGATCCAAATTTGATCAAAAATATCTTGATCTTCACGAAAACCCGCCATCGCAACTCGCGATGACGGGCGTGTAATTTCGAACTGTATTCCGGAGGGAGTGAAATACAAGGTTCTTATATGTTATTACCTTCTCAGCACAAATTTTACCAAAACGGCTATACCGCCTGCAACAACCGCAACTCCCGCAACAATGAGAGCGATAATGGCAGCTTTCGAGCCACTCTTTTCGGAACTGTCGTCTGCCTGTGCGTTGTTTTCCTCTGCCATAACAGATACCTCCTCTGTCGATTCTTTTGCTTCAGCCTTCTCTTTCGTCCCTGTTTCTTCCACGGTTTCACCGGAGCTCATATTTTCAGGCATTTCAACTTCGTATTCCGAATAGCTTTCAGCCGCTATCGCACCTGAAGTATCGGCATTTGTATCATAGCTGTCAACTGTGATGGTATATTCCGAATCACCTTCGACAAAAACCTCACCTGAAGAAGACTTAACAGTAACGCTCTTGCCGTCTTTATCCTTGATCTCACCAGCATTGTGCAGCTCACTTAAGGTTGAATCTCCGGTTACCACCCACTTCGAAGCCTCGTCTATAATAACCTTGGCATAGCCGTCCCCGCCGTCTCCGGCATTGGATTCATCATCAATTATGGCACCTGTAAGGGTTGATCCGTTTATCATATAGAGATCCAGCTTGCTTATCGAATCCCAGATTATATCGCCGTCCATCACCTGATCATCGGCCGTGAAATTGGTATTCGCCCCGTTTTTACCGCTTTCACCCCAGCCACGCTTGTTGGAATTACCGGTAACCTTAAGGAAATAATCCGCTCCGTCGGTGCTCTTTATATCGACATTCGATACATAGAATTTGCTGTCTGTATTGGTCGAATAGAAAATTCCTCCGTTTGTGGATGTAAGAGAACCGCCGCTCATATAGAACGAGCCTTCACCGATTTCGGAATCTCCGGACATGCTCTGGTAAAGTATAACCGACCAGGTATTGTCGTTCTGCTCATTATCGGGCATTTTTGAAACCAGATCCGAATCGTAGATACGAACGGTATTAAGACCTTCAAGGCAAAGGCCCTCGGAATTATTCGCAGTGAGGGTAGCATCGTTTATCGTGATGTCCGCCGTTACATACACTGCGGGAGAACCAGTACCGTTGGCCGTATAGCTTCCGCCGTCTACAACCATCGTTCCGCCTCCCCGGTCAGACCTTATAGCCGCACTTGATTCGCCGCTCGTTGTCACATCCAGATCCCAGGCATAAACCGTACCGCCGCCTGCTGCGTGAATTCCGCCCGATGTATCCTGCGTGGTATCTATAACCACATCCTTAACATATGTAACGCCCTTATCATAGGAGAAAACTCCGGCTCCGCCCTTGGAATCAGTCTTTATGGTACCTCCGTTAATGGTAGCCGTTCCGTCTGTATTTAAGAATGCGGCACCTACACCGTAAAAGCTTGCACTGTCGCCGCCTGATGAATCGGATGAGCTGCGGGTAAGATCGATATTCGTAAAGTCAACCTTTGCTCCGCCCGAAACGTGTACGGCACTCTCGTCGGTTCCGGTTGAATCAACCTTGAGATCATTAACGGTCTCGTCCGAAGAATACTCATTCACCGCTTCCCACGATGAAACGGCTTCACCTCCGCCTCCGGGACCGCCACCTGGTGCACCGCCCGGACCTCCCTGTCCGCCTTCACCGGGCCTCCCTGTCCGCCTCCGGGACCTCCGGCTGAATTACCGCTCACATCACCTCCGGGGCCTCCTCCTGGAGCACCATCCGGGGCTGCACCGCCTCCGGGACCTCCCTGACCGCCTCCGGGACCACCCTGGCCTCCGCCGCCCGGCCCGCCTTCCTGCATTGAAGGCGGCTGTGATGCAAATGCACAAACAGGAGCCATAGCCAGAAAAGCAGCAGTAAATATACTTAAAGCCTTAATAAGGATCTTCTTCAGGTTTTTGTCTTTAATTAGATTTCTTTTTAACATAATAATCGCCTCCTCATAATTAAAATTGATGTTGGAGACGATTATCGTTTAATATCGTGTTTAGTTTGTGGTAAAAATGTGTAAAAATTGTGAATTTGGTTTTCTGATCAGGACTCTTTTGCCAGAGCCTCTTCGAGCCCTTTGGTAAGCTGATCCGCACAGGAGGTACCACGCCCGCGGCAATCATTCCCTTTGAGCAGGTCAAT
>JAILOD010000167.1 GCA_024691015.1 Lachnospiraceae bacterium | reverse complement strand
TCATCGGAGAGCTTTACGGGAAAAAGATCGGCTCTATGCAGATGATGCCGGAACTGGGTCTGACGAATGAAATTGAATACTTTTCTACGTATCGCGAAATGTTTGAACGTCTTGAAAAGGGTGAACTGGATTATATCCTCTGTCCCATTCAGGTCGGTGATACATTCCTCCGTCAGATGAACTTAAAGGATATTTATGCCAGCTATGCGGTAAAGGAAATGTTCGGTACCATAGCACTTCGCGAAGACAACGAAGAACTTCGCGATCGGATAAATGAAGTTCTTCGCCAGATGCATTCAGAAGGGGTTATCAAAAAATTAGATGAAAAATGGATCATACACTATGAGAATGTAACACCTGAAAGTATTATCTTAAACCATCCCGCCATTGTAATTGTTCTTATAGCCTGCATACTTCTGATCATCATGCTGATCATTGTAAGCGGAATGGATGCAAAACATCTTGCTGTCCAGGCCGGCTACAACAAAGAGCTTCAGGAAAAGGTAGAAACCATAGAGCGACAGAATGCGGAACTTGAAGAGGAAAAACTGAAGGCCGAGGCTGCAAACAGATCAAAATCCACTTTTCTCTTCAATATGTCTCATGATATCCGTACCCCTTTAAATGCCATTATCGGTTTTTCCGGTATTGCAGAAGATCGTATGGATGATCCCGAACAGGTGCGAAAATATTTAGATCAGATTTCGCATGCGGGTCAAAGCCTTCTTATGATGTTAAATGATGTTCTTGAGATGGCTCAGTTGGAAGAACACCAGATAGAACTGCAGCCTGAACCCTGTGATCTTTCTGTTCTGGTTCCGGGGCTTACGGGTATAATGGGACTTGACGCCAGACAGAAAAATCAGGAGTTTAAAGTCACTACCGAGCATCTTACATATCCTATGGTGCTCTGTGACGCCGGAAGGCTTACTCAGATCATGATAAATATAATTTCCAACGCCATAAAGTTTACACCTGAAAATGGTCATATCAGGATCACAATGAAACAATTATCCGGCAAATCCGATGAGACCGGCACATATGAATTCCGTGTAAAAGATGACGGTCCGGGTATAGCTTCCGAATTTGTCGAAAAGCTTTTCCAGCCTTTCGAGCAGGAAAAGAACTCTACCCAGAGCGGACAGCAGGGAACCGGCTTGGGGCTTGCCATAGTAAAAAGGCTTTCAGATCTTATGAACGGCAAGATAAGTGTAAACAGTGCTCGGGGCGAGGGTACAGAGTTTATTGTAAGATTTGAATTTCCGATCATTTCGGAATCTGATGGAACCGATAAAAATGCTGTTTTGGATGAAAATGCTCTTGAAGGTAAAAAAATACTGATCGTCGAAGATATAGAGATAAACCGCAATATTTTGGAAATGATCCTTACGGAAATGGGCTGTATTGTTTCATCTGCTGAAAACGGTGTCATTGCGGTAGATATGGTAAAAGAGAGCAGCTTCGATCTTGTTCTTATGGATATCCAGATGCCGGAAATGGATGGTTTTGAAGCCACCCGTACCATACGGGCACTAAAAGAAAATCCTATGTCGGAAGTACCTGTTATAGCCGTAACCGCAAACAGCTCTGCCGAAGACCGTAAAACAGCATCGGAATCAGGCATGAACGACATGGTACCAAAACCCATTGATCCTTCCAAGCTTAAGGAGACCATGCTACGGTATCTTAAAATTTAACGCATAATTTTTTCTTGCATAAACGTATACTGTCATGATAATATTCATAATCATGAATGCAAAGGCGCACTTCAGTTTGAAGTGCGTCTTTTTTATTTGCTTTATTGTGACAAATCCGCATTCTGATAAAAGGAGGGTTATCATGTTAGAAACTATTTCGAGCATCAACGGTGCTGTAAACAGCTTTGTCTGGGGACTTCCAATGCTGGTTCTTCTTGTTGGAACAGGCATCCTTATGACAATTCTCACAAAATGCTTCCAGCTTACTCATTTCAATCTTTGGATGAGACGTACTCTCGGCGGCATATTTAAAAACAAAAAAGTAACCGAACACACCGACAAGGACGACCGTCAGATCAGCCAGTTCCAAAGCCTTTGTACGGCCCTTGCCGCAACAATAGGAACAGGTAATATTGCCGGTGTTGCAGCAGCACTTGCAACCGGCGGTCCGGGTTCCATATTCTGGATGTGGATCACTGCATTCTTCGGGATGATGACCAACTATTCCGAAAATGTACTCGGTATCTTTTACCGCAGAAAAAATGCACACGGAGAATGGTCCGGCGGTGCCATGTACTATTTAAGTGATGGTCTTGGCAGCAAAAAGGGCTGCAAGCAGCTCGGTAAAATACTGGCCGTTCTATTTGCGATTTTCTGTGTTATCGCTTCATTTGGTATTGGTAATATGAGCCAGATCAACTCGATTGCGGTGAATATGAATTCAGTATTTGGGATTCCTATGATAGCCACAGGTGTTGTGTTAATGCTTATCGCGGGCCTTGTTATTGTAGGTGGAATAAAAAGGATCGCTGCCGTTACGGAAAAACTGGTTCCCTTTATGGCTATAGCCTATGTGATCGGCGCAATAATAATCGTCATTTTCAATTACACCAATATTGTTCCCGCCTTTGTTTCAATTATTAAAGGTGCCTTCGCATTGAAAGCTGTCGGCGGTGGTATCGTCGGAAGCGGTGTTCGTGCAGCTGTTACCTGGGGTATGAAAAGAGGTGTGTTCTCAAACGAAGCCGGTCTTGGCTCATCCGTAATGGTCCATTCAGCTTCAAACGTAAGAGAACCCGTTCAGCAGGGAATGTGGGGAATCTTTGAAGTATTTGCGGATACGATAGTTGTCTGTACGCTTACCGCCCTTGCAGTGCTTACAAGCGGAGTTATGGATCTCGACACAGGTGCTATGATCTCTCAGTCAGAAAAAACCGCACTTGTATCGGAATCATTTTCAAATGTATTCGGTCCGGCCGGCGGAGCCTTCATCGCCATA
>JAILOD010000124.1 GCA_024691015.1 Lachnospiraceae bacterium | reverse complement strand
TTCAAAGTCCGAATAATCATAAAAGTCGCCGGTATTTTCCGCATCAACAAAGCTTTCCAGCCACTCAATATAATCCTTGTCCAGTCCAAGCCTGGAATATACCTTCTTCAATTCCTCATAGAAATACGGATCTCCGTAAGGAAGCGATATCGCCAGTCCCGTCAGCTCATTTTTCTCTCCGGAATGCCCGAAATAAGCAACCGTTGCCTTAAGCGCCGAGGTGAGAGCCTTCGCTTCATCGCTTTCATTGTCTATATTTTCCACTATAGCCAGAATGTCACTTATATAATAATCCGAAAGCGTGACATCGCTTTCGTCCTGAGTCCATTGGTCAAAGAAATCTTTTTTTTGCTTTCCCCTGGAGGTATGAAGATGGGAAAAATTCGTTCCCAGAAGATCCTCCTCATTTTTATAAGCGTATTCCTTCCAGGCTGAAAACAGATTTTTCACGCTGGTCTCATTGTACAGTCCTATGCTTACGGAATCCCCGTATTCGCTTTCTTCGTTGGATTCAACAACTTCATCAACAATATATTTACCCAGAAGAGGTGTTGAAATTCCCGGATCTTCCTCCAGTTTCTTCATCCAGCCCGTGTAGTCCCAGCCTATCTGGGATTCAAAATCCTCGGATAGCAGAGCATACTTACAGAAAGGTTCAAAGGAATAAACGGTCTCAAGACTGCCCATAATACAGCAATCCATCCCGATAATGTCGAAATGAACATCTTCGTTTTCCTTAAACGCCTTTATCATTTCATCCACGGTGAGACTTTCCTCACTGTCGCCCCACTCATTTTTGCCGAATCCGTAAACCGGTCCGCCGCCATGATCCCAAAACAGCATAATATACCTGTCTGCCGGATATTCGGTTTTACAATAATCTATAAACTCAGACAGGGTTTCGGCTTTGGTACAGTCAAGCTTTCCCAGATCATCCCTCAAAAGCTCCAGTGATCCGTCAACTGCCCTGTATGTCTGGGCGGTCCTTGACGAAATATCATAATCATTCCACTTCTTTGTACCCATGGTCTGGATTATGACGTTAACCGTCTCCCCAACGCCCGATTTCAGCATCTCGGATATATCGATGGAGGCCTCTCCGCCCATACTTTCCAGGTCTGAGCCGTTCATGTAGACCATGACTGTTGCAGACTTCGCATCCGTTCCTACCGTCACAGTGGGCCGTTCATCTGTCTTTTTTCCCTGTTTGTTCTCTTTTTCCGATCCATCCTTTCCGGGCTCTTTTTCTTCTGATTCTTCGTCTGCTTCATATTCTTCCGTTTCGACCGTTTCAGCCCTGTCTTCACCGGGGCCTTCATCCTCCGGCAAGAGCATTATGATAAGAAAGAAGATTCCAAATAAAGCAAATATACCCAAAACTACAAAAAGGATGATCTTTAATACACCGTTCTTTTTCATGTTATTATTCTTGCCTTCTTAGCTTCCGCTATAAAATCCGCGTAATCCTCGACGAACTGTGCAAGACGAAAACCCGAGCTTATATCGTCTCCCTCGTATTTTTCGGATACCGCCTTAAGCAATTCATCATCCTCAGTTACGCCATTTTCGATAAGTTCGGCTATAGCTGTGTCTTCATCGGCTATTTTCTTTTTTTTATGCCCCAGACAAAGCCAGAGTCCGTCATTTTTTTCGAGTTTGACAGTTGCCTTCCACTTCATAACTATCCCCTTTTCATAAGTGCTTACCGTTGTATGATACCGAGTCTTGCCGCTTTTCTTTCCGCCTCAGCCCGTCCCTTAACACCAAGCTTTTTATATATATTTCTGTTGTGCTTCTTTAACCCGTCATAGGTGATCTTAAGCTCCGTGCATATTTCTTCTGTCGTAAGACCGGAACAGAGCATTGACAGAACCTGTTTTTCACGTTTTGTAAGCGTTACCGTCTCCTTCGGAGTATATTTCAGATAATCCGGATAAAAGGAAGCCACTTCAGACGCTTCATCTTCAACCTGCTTTAAAAACACCTTATCTATGTCTTCCAGCCCGCCTTCCTCTTCCAGTGCGGAGATGAGTGCTAAAAGAGCCGCACCTTCCAGCGATAAGAGCCTTACAAAATGATATTCTTCCGCTTTTTTAAAGGCATTTACAAGACATTCCTTCCATACAGGATTTTCCATCCTGTACAGGATAATTGCCTTTAATACTTCGTTTTCCATCCGGTAAAAATGTCTTTCATATTTAACAAAATACCCGTTAAGAAATCCTGCCAGATCCAGTGCTTCATCCAGTCTATTCTGTGCTATAAGACAGCGAAGCTTTATCATCTGCCTGTATCTGTCTAAAATACAGAAGGACACCTTTGCATCCGGTGTATTATCCGAATATTCCTTCACGTCATCCCCGATACCTCCGAACAGAGATATCCATACCCGAAAGGCTTCATAATTCGGATAGAGTTGTTCTGCTTTTTCGGCCCGTATCTTATCTCCGAAAGAATCACAAACTCTCTTGGCACTCGGAAGCTGGCCTTCCACAAGATGCTGGCGGACCTGAATCCCCACAGCCACAAAGCTAAGCTCGATCCTTCCCCCGTGACTTGAGGCCTCATAACCGCAATTGCACCTGGTAAGAACCTCATAGGCGGACATCGTACCCTTTTCAAAGCCGCTTTCCGCCAGTGCAATTGTTACCAGCCCGCTGCCGGTCATTCCGGTTATACTCTCTATTGGCTTTGCCATAAATTTTGCGATCTGGGTGTCGCTCTTCGACCATTCGCAGAAATCCAGTCCACCGTTCATCACGCTCGGCAGATTTCCGGTTACTGAAAATTCGGGCAAATGTATATTTCCCTTTTGCATAAGGGTAAAGACATTTTTCATAACCCTTAAAATACCCTTTGTTCCCCGGTGCGGAAGAGCTATATCCAGATAGGCAAGCCTTGTCCTTGCCTCTCTTCGGCGTTCCCTGCTGTTATTCTTATCCTGCTCGTATGCCTCAAGCGCTGCATACCACTCCTCCGATTTATCAGGTCTTAAAAGAAGGGCATAAAGCATGCTCATCCCTGACATCAATACAGGCATTTCTTTTATTTCTTCTTCGGGCAATTCAAAATAGTAATCCTTCGTTTCTATATAATGTCCGGCCCCGGGATGCGTATTTGCATTTCTTATAAGAAGGTCTTTTACGCTGGCTGTTGCACCGGCTTCCCTGTAATACATGAGTGCTAAGGTTATATCCTCATTCATCTCATAGAATTTGGCAGCCTTCAGGATATTTTCCCTTATCTCCTCTTTTGACCATACAAGAGACTGTTTCCACTTAAAATAATCCCTTACTTCCTCCCGGAAGGAATAATAACCGTCACTTAAATATTTTATCTGATCCGTATTTTCGTGGCTGTATTCTATAACTCTGCCGACTTTTTTATTTCCTGTCAGATATTCAGCCATTTTCTTTGTGAATTTTTCGTAGCGGCACATATTAAGGGCAAAATTAATATATTCGTCAGTCCATTTTTCAAAGAGCTTACTGTCCCACAACCGGAATATATCCTGCCATACAGCAGCTACCATGTCTTTTCCGAAGCTTTCTCCGTTTTCAAGCCTTGTGGCGTAGCAATGCAGGGCCAGAAAATACCCCCTCGAAACCTCTGCTATCTTCTCGGTTTCATCAGGGTCGATGTTAAGTCCCTTCTCTTTAAAGTATTCCCCGACACACTTTGCATCCAGCCTGAAATCCTTCTCCTGTATGCGGATAAACCCCAGCTGAAGCTCATCATCCAGGAGATATCCGGGAACATTTCCTCTTGTCAGCATTATCACCTGAATACCGGGGGTATCTAACAGCTCATGAAGATACCGGATCGCCCCGTCATCCGTAAGCTCCTGCATGTTTTCGACTATCACAACACCTGAACGGATCGTTTTTACCGGAGGCGGGTCTGTCATCTTCCCTCTGTGGCATATCAGGGTAAGTGTATTTTTTCTGCGGAAATAATACTCACAGGAAGCGGTTTTTCCTACACCCGTACCTGCCGTCATTATAACCGGAGCAAACAGTTCTTCGGCTTTCTTTAGTTTTTCATATACCTTCGGCAACTTGATATATTCCATTGCCGGCTCCTCCAATTGTTATCTACTCTCCGTATCCTATAGCCTTATCCGGGCACTCACCGATACACTCTCCGCAAGTGATACATTCACGATCTCCGACCTTTTTTATATCCATC
>JAILOD010000123.1 GCA_024691015.1 Lachnospiraceae bacterium | reverse complement strand
TATCTGCATCGCTATCCTTCACACAATGGGTATCACACAGATAGTAGCCGTAGACGGAAATCAGCAGAGACTTGATTTCTCAAGAAAGCTCGGTTCCTCCGCAACGGTTAACTTCAAAGACTTTAACGGAATTGAAGCTCTTACGGGCGGCGTAAAGGATGCATTCGGTGGACATCTTGCAGATTTCGCATTCCAGTGCACAGGCTCACCCGCAGGACATTCAAATATCTATAAGTTCATCAGAAACGGTGGCGGACTTTGCGAGCTCGGCTTCTTCATCAACGGCGGAGACGCAACCATCAACCCTCACTTTGATATCTGCTCAAAAGAGATCACAACCGTGGGCTCATGGGTATACACCTTAAGGGATTACGCAACAACCTTTGAATTCTTAAAGGCTGCAAAGGCAATAAACCTTCCCATCAAGGATCTCATCACTCACAAGTTCGCTCTGAAGGATATCAATGAAGGCTTTGAGACAAACCTCGCTCAGAAGGGTCTCAAGATCGCTATCGTTAACGAATAAAAGTCTACTTGAGAAAGGTAAATGACTATGGCAGACATTGATAACGAGGCTGTAGGCCTCCTTGAGGTATTCGGACTGGTTACGGCATTTATGGCGGCAGACGCCGGATGTAAAGCCGGAAACGTATGGCTGGAGCCCTTCGACAAAAACAAACCGGCAAATGCCGATGCCCTTCCGGTACCGCTTCTTGTCACAATAAAGTTCAGAGGCAGCGTTTCTGACGTGGAAGCAGCCATGGCAGCCGGAGTAGCGGTGGCCGAATCACTTACCGGAATAGTACAGAAGCATATAATCCCGAGGCCCACAGCGGACACGGTAAAAATGCTCAAACTCAGTTGTTTTGATAAGAATTGACAATTTTGAAAGGAGATACAATTATGTCACAGGAAGCTTTAGGAATGATCGAGACAAGAGGTCTCACAGCAGCAATTGAAGCTGCAGATGCCATGACAAAGGCAGCAGAGGTAACTCTTGTAGGAACAGAAAAGATCGGTTCCGGACTTGTAACCGTTATGGTTCGTGGCGATGTAGGGGCTGTGAAGGCAGCAGTTGAGACAGGAGCTGTAAATGCAGGCCGTCTCGGAGAACTCGTTGCACAGCATGTTATTCCCCGTCCTCACAATGATGTTGAGAAGATCCTTCCGGGAATCAAATAATAAAATAAATCTTTTTACCGAAAAAACCGAAAGGAAGTAACTATGGGTAATGCATATGGCTTAATTGAAATAGTGGGAGTTGTAGCAGCCATGGATGCGCTTGATAAGATGTGTAAGGCCGCCGATGTGGAACTTGCAACCTGGGAGCGCAGACTTGGAGGCAGGCTTGTAACCCTTGTTATAGAGGGAGACGTATCAGCCTGTGAGGCCGCCGTGAAAGCTGCTATGAAAGATCCTATCTTAAAGGTTGTTTCTCACGGAATAATTGCTAACCCACATCAGGAAATAAAGAAGCTTGTAGATATCAGTGCCAGCCGCTTCAAGAACGAAGACTGGTCCAATTTCCACAACAAGACTTATTTATAATTTCCGCTTTGATCCTGAGCTTAGCTCAAGGATATAAAATAATAAAAACAAACTCATACAAATAATGTTAAAGACATGAAAGGAGACAAAATTATGTCAATGGAAGCTTTAGGAATGGTTGAAACAAGAGGTTTAGTAGCATCTATCGAGGCAGCTGATGCAATGTGTAAAGCAGCTAACGTAACTCTTATCGGAACAGAGAAGATCGGTAGCGGACTTGTAACAGTTATGGTTCGTGGAGATGTAGGAGCTGTTAAGAGCTCAGTTGAGGCAGGCGCAGCTAACGCAGCAAAGCTTGGTGAGCTTATCGCTACACACGTAATTCCTCGTCCTCACAATGATGTTGAGCTTATCCTTCCCAAGATCAAGTAATTAAAGCCAATACTAATTTATTATTCTGCCCGGGGCAACCCGGGCGGAATATAAATCAATCCTCATTTCCGGTGATCCGGTTCATTCAAGGAGAAACACATGGACACATCAAACGTTGAAGTAATCACCAAAATGGTGCTTGAAGCACTCAAATCCAGTGAAGATAAGAAAAGCTCCCAGGGCTATGTAGTACCCGTAGGAGTAAGTGCACGTCACATTCATTTAACACAGAAATCAGTAGAAACCCTGTTCGGCGAGGGTTACCATTTAACAAAGAAAAAAGATCTTATGGGTGGTCAGTTTGCAGCAAATGAAACTGTTACCATCGTAGGTTTAAAGCTTCGTGCTATAGAAAACGTAAGAATACTCGGGCCTGTCAGAAAGGCAGATCAGGTTGAGGTTTCACAGACCGATGCCTTCAAGTTGGGCGCAGGTGTTCCCATCAGAAATTCGGGAGATATCGCAGGAAGTGCTCCCGTAGCGGTTGTAGGTCCCAAAGGCGCGATCTACCTTAAAGAGGGAATGATAATCGCTGCAAGGCATATTCATATGTCACCCGAGGACGCACGTCTTGCAGGTTTAAAAGACGGCGACTATGTTGATGTCAAGGCAGACAATGTCCGCGGCACAACCTTCAACAACGTCCTTATCCGTGTAGATGACAGCTTCACGCTCGAAATGCACATCGATACGGATGAAGCCAACGCATCCAAGATCAAGACGGGAGACACGGTTACCATCGTAAAGAAGGAAAGCTGAACTACCCGCAGAAAGAGAAAAATATGATAGTTGGAAAAGTTCTCGGAAACGTTGTTTCCACAAGAAAAAGTGAAAAGCTCATAGGAAATAAATTTATGATAGTAGAGCCCGTAGCCTCAATGAGAGGCGAGCTAAAGCATCTGGTAGCCATCGACAACATCGGCGCCGGTATCGGTGAATATGTTCTCGTGGCAACGGGGTCGGCTGCCCGTGTCGGAACAGACAATACAGAAGCACCTGTTGACGCTGCTATCGTTGGTATTATTGATGAGGGTACCGGAGAGGAATAAGGGTGAATCCTTATGACTATTGATGAATTAAAGAAAATTTTACGTGAAAGCGGTGTTGTAGGAGCCGGCGGAGCCGGTTTTCCCACATATGCAAAGCTTGACGAGCGTGCAAATACCATCCTTCTAAACTGTGCGGAGTGCGAGCCTCTGCTCACGCTTCACAGGCAGCTTTTAAAGCTTCGTGCAGAAGAGATCCTGAAGGCCTTTGAAGAGGTAAGAAAGACCGTTAAGGCAACAGAGGGCATAATCGGCATAAAGAGCGAATATACCGCCACGATAAACGAATTAAACAAATATATAGATGACTATCCCGCCATCAGGATAAAGGAGCTTCCGGGCGCCTATCCTATGGGAGATGAGGTTGTTCTGATCTACGAGGCCACCGGCAAGGTAGTACGTCCCGGCGGGCTTCCGATAGAACAGGGAGTGGCCGTATTTAACGTAGAGACCATGTACAACGTCTCAAAAGCCATGAATGCAAAGCTTGGCGTTACAGAAAAGCTGGTGACCATAGTCGGAGAAGTTACAGATCCCAAAACCGTCCGTCTTCCGATCGGAACATCAATAGACGAGGCCGTTTCTTTCGCAGGTGACGTAAAGATCGAAGAGCCCGTATACTTCGTGGGCGTCCCCATGATGGGCAGGATAATGAAGGGGTCTGATCCCATTACAAAAACCACGAATGCGATCCTGGTGCTTCCGAAGGACCACACCCTGGTGCTTAAAAAGCAGGCTGACACCTCAATACAGCTTAACCGTGCGGCATCTATCTGCTGCCAGTGCCAGATGTGTACGGATCTCTGTCCCAGACATGCACTCGGTCACCCGATAGAGCCCCATCTTTTTATGAGGGCAGCATCAAACAGAGATTTTCAGGATATGAATCCTTTCTTAAATACATTTTACTGTTCAAGCTGCGGGCTTTGTGAGTTGTTTTCCTGTCCCCAGGGGCTGCAGCCCAGAACACTTATTACAGAGTACAAGAACGGTTTAAGGGCCAAGGGGGTTAAACCGCCGGCAGAGCCCAAGGTTCACGACGTGATAAGGCAGAGAGATGACAGAAAGGCTCCGGAAAAGCGCCTGGCTGCAAGGCTCGGTGTTACGCAGTACGAATGCGAAGCCCTTCTCGAGGAAGACACAAAGAGTGTGCGTCAGGTAAAGATCAATCTTTCACAGCACATCGGAGCTCCCTCGAAGCTTAATGTCAAGGTCGGTGATGTCCTTAAAAAAGGCGATATCGTCGGGCTTGCCGCAGACGGTCTGGGAGTCAACATTCATGCTTCCGTAGACGGAAAAGTTGTTGAAGCCACGGATAAATACGTTAAGATCAAGGCATGATATGCCTTACAAAATAGAAGCAGCACAAGGAGAATGAAATGGCCAGAGCTATCGGTATGATCGAATTTAAAACAGTTTCCAGCGGTGTGACCGCGGCGGATAACATGGTTAAGACTGCAGATGTTGAGCTTTTGGAAGGCGAAACCGTCTGCCCCGGAAAATACATAGCGCTCATAGCGGGAGATCTTTCGGCGGTAAAAGCCAGTGTCGAATCCGCATCGCAGATGTATCCGGAAGAGCTGATCGACACCATGGTGCTCGGAAATCCTCATGAGAGCATTTTCCCCGCTATATACGGTACCAGTCAGGTTGAAGACATATCGGCTCTCGGTATCCTGGAAACCTATGATGCAGCAGCCATAATCGTAGCCGCCGATGTAGCCGCAAAAACCGCGATCGTTGATCTTATAGAGCTTCGTTTGGCAAAGGGAATGTGCGGAAAGAGCTATTTGTTCTTAACAGGTGAGGTTTCGGCCGTAAGCGCTGCGATAGACAAGGCAAAGGCAGCCATTTCGGACAGGGGTATGTTCCTCGACTCATCGGTTATTGCACATCCTGATGAGCAGATCATCAGGTCGGTTTTGTAAACCCCAAAAAAGGTCATAAGGGGGACTTTGATAAGGGAGTGAAAATTTATGCTAGCGGTTGAAAGACGCAACCTGATCTTAGAAGAGCTACAGAAAAACAAAAAGGTGATCGTCTCAGATCTTGCACGTGACTTCGAAGTATCCGAAGAAACCATAAGGCGTGATCTTGACCGTCTCGACAAGGACGGGCTGGCGATAAAGAGCTACGGCGGAGCGGTAATTAACGAGAACGCCAGCATCGATATGCCTTTTAACGTAAGAAAAAAGAATAACATCCCCGGAAAGCAGAAGATAGCGGAGCTTGTGAGCACGCTTATAGACGACGGGGATCATATTATACTGGATCCCTCTACTACGGCGGTGTTCATCGCGAAAGCCTTAAAAGATAAGAGCCGTCTTACGGTCATTACAAATTCCATCGAAGTTATAATAGAATTATCGGACGTTTCCGACTGGAATGTCATTTCTTCGGGAGGACGTGTAAAAGAAGGCTATCTTGCACTTGTGGGGCCCCATGCGGTTGACGGACTGGGTCAGTACAATGTAGAGAAGGCCATAATTTCCTGTAAGGGAATAGACATCAACAAGGGTGTGACCGACGGAAACGAGCAGTTTTCCGAGGCAAAGCAGACAATGATAAAGAGCGCACAGCAGACCATCCTTGCGGTTGATCACAGCAAGTTCGACAATCTGGCTTTTTCAAAGATCTGCGATATACAGAATCTGGACACGGTAGTGACCGACGAAAAGCCATCGGACAAATGGCTGGATATCTTTGACAGTATGGGCATAAAGTGCGTTTATCCGCAGTAAAAACTGTAAAAACTGTAAAAACGTAATTTCCCCAAAATACGGGGTTTAAATTAAATTTATGGAGGTACATTTTTAATGGCTAAGAAATATCTTGCAATCGATTTCGGAGCATCAAGCGGACGTCATATCATCGGAACGGTGAATGATGGAAAGATCGAATTAAAGGAGATGCATCGTTTTGACAATGGTCCCAAGAAGGTTAACGGACATCTTTGCTGGGATCTTGACTACCTTTTCGGCGAGATAGTTACAGGTTTGAAAAAGTGTAAGGAAGCCGGTGAGATCCCGGATTATATGGGAATTGACACCTGGGGCGTCGACTACGTTCTTCTCGATAAGGACGGAAAGATCTTAGGTCCCACATACGCATACAGGGACAACCGTGTTAAGGGAATGGATGAGGAAGTATACAAGATCATCCCCGAAAAAGAGCTTTATGCACGCACAGGTATCCAGAAGGCAAGCTTTAACACGATTTATCAGCTTATGGCAGTTCTCAAGCAGGAGCCCGAGAATATGGAGAAGGCAGAGACCTATCTTAACCTTCCCGATTATTTTCAGTATCGTCTGACCGGCGTTGCGAAGAACGAATACACAGAGGCTACAACAGGCCAGCTTGTAAGCCCTGAAACCCACGACTGGGATTATGAGCTTATTGAGAAGCTCGGCTTCAAGAAATCCATCTTCAAGCCTCTTCAGAAGCCCGGCACGGTTCTTGGAGAATTCTCTGAGGAAATTCAGAAGGAAGTAGGCTTCAACTGCACGGTAATAATGCCCGCATCACACGATACGGCATCGGCCGTAATGAGTGTTCCTATCATGGAGGATCTGGACAACCTCTACATTTCATCAGGTACCTGGTCACTTATGGGAATTGAGAATATGGAAGCTATCTGCACACCCGAGAGCCAGAAGTTCAACTTCACAAATGAGGGCGGATACGACTACCGCTTCAGATATCTTAAGAACATCATGGGCCTTTGGATGATCCAGCAGGTTCGTCATGAAACAGGAGATGCCTATACCTGGGATCAGCTTGCAAAAGAGGCATATAAGGAGATCGACTTCCCTTCAAGGGTTAATGTTGATGATGAATGCTTCTTAGCACCCGACAATATGACACAGGCCATCAAGGACTATTGTAAGAATTCAAACCAGAAGGTTCCCGAGTCGATCGGCGAGATCGCATCCGTTGTATATCAGAGCCTTGTTGACGATTATGCAAAGACCGTAGACGAGCTTGAGCAGATGGCAGGCAGAAAGTTCAAGGCCATCCACATCGTAGGCGGCGGTTCAATGAACCCCTTCATTAACGGTCTTACCGCAAGAGCATCAAAGAGAACCGTTGTGGCAGGCCCCGGAGAGGCAACAGCCATCGGAAACCTTGTGGCACAGATGATTCAGGCAGGAGAGTTTTCATCCCTTGCAGATGCCAGAAAACACGTATATGACAGCTTTGGCGTTCGCGAATACAAGCCTGAGGATGACATCATCGCAGCCGGAAAGCTTTGATCGATTTTAATATGATATTTAAAACCCCGATAAGATAAGCTTATTGGGGTTTTTGTTATCGCGGACGAGTAGGGGCGATTTCATCTTCCCTACCCGAGTTTAATCCTCACATGTTTTTTGTTTGAATTTGCTTCGATTCAAACATTTTTGCCCTGTTCTTGATTGAAGATTTCTGGGTGTTCTGTTTATTCTGTGTATTGTTTTGTTTATTCTGCGGATTGATCTGGTTATTAAGCTGATCCAGGTTGATCTTGTTTACAGTATTCTTAGGAACTGTCTTTTGTTCAACCTTAGGTACAACATTTTTTATATTCTTAGGCCCTTTTTTTCCGTTAATCTTCGCACCTGTCTTTTTTATGGTTACAGGCACGTTCTTTCCTGTAATCTTTGCAGCTTCTTTCTTTACTGTATCGTTTACTATACCTGCCCCTTTCTTTTCGGTATTGTTGAGACTGTCTTTTTTCTCGTTGTTTTTTGTATTTTTCGCTTCGAGTTCTTTTTCCCTGGCAACATATTCCGCGAAGCTCAGTACAGTGATCGTTTTCTTTTCTTTCTCATTGTGATTGCTTTCAGCTTTTAAATCCTCATTCATTATATTGATATTATTCTGAATATGTGCCTTGAAGCCGTCTATATATTTATCATATTCCGGAATATTTTTGGCAGCTGTTTGAGACGCTAATGAAACTGATTCAATACTGTGTATTACATCGTCCTCCTTATCTTTCAAAGCTTCTTTTTTTGTTTTATCATTCTCGGCATTCATCTTTGTCACTATATCAGTCAGTTCTGTTTGCAGCGCCTGAAGCTGTTTTGGGGCGAGGGTTACCGTTTTATGGTCTTGCATAACATTTAGCAGCGGACCATAGACGTCGTCAAGTTGTACTGCTTTTTCCCTTGTCTTCTGGTATGCTTCTTTGCTATAAAAGTTTTCTCCCTTAACTTCCTCCATAAATTTCAGAGTACCGTCTTCATGTGTGGGATCTGTCAGGTTCATTATACCCTCGGCGGCAACGATCCTTGCCCATTGATTTGTGTTTTTTGCTGTATACTTTTTCTTTGACGCTTCGACGTATTTTTTTGCAAGACTGTTTACATTTGCATACAAGTCTTTTAATTTCTTCAGGTTTTTCTCAGACGGAGCTTTCATTTGTGTTACGATATCCGTGGATTTGAAATCGGGATAATATTCATTTTTCAAGAATGTCTTAAGCTCAGTTAAGGCAGTCTTAAGATTTTTGGATTCCTGGGAGGAACGGCTAAAGAATCTCCAACGACCGGTATCCAGTCCTTTTGCAAGCGTTTCAAAACTTTTAATATCCTTCTCTATTTTACGATAGGTAAGATTGACTGATAAGGCATCAAATGTATTTTGAACGCCTTTTTCAAGGAAACTGATATTACCTCTTGATCCACTGAAACCATCAATGAAGCCGCTCATTCTGTCACCGTAGATAGACAGGGCTATTTCATCCAGGTTGGCGACAGGGGTATTCATCTCATTTCTGAATGCTTCGAACATTTTTTTGGATTCCGCTTTAAACTGTCCCTGATAATCCTTTAGCCATTGGACATCGGTTTTTTTATTATCGGGACTTAAGTTAAGCCCTTTATCAAAATCCAAATGAGCTGATGTGATCAGATTTGATGTTCTGTTAGAACTATCAAGGATATTGGATAATCCGTAGGTTTTATTTGCCTTTTCAATTTCTTCAATAGTCGAATGTTTAACGTAGGGCTTGTCAGTTTTAGGGGTATCCAAAAAATTATTGAACATTATTGTAAAGGTTTTATCAGTATCGGCAATGGTCAGATTCTGTTCAGCAGTCGAATTATGGAAGGATGAAAATAAAGGGATGTTCAAGTATTTATCTGCCATATTAAAGGCTGCGTTCAAACAGGCGTTTTCAATCGTTCCTTCTGTTCCGCGCAGGAAGATTTCTTTATTATTATTATTATTATTATTGACCAGCTTATTTTTATTATATTCAGCATTGTATTGTTTCTGCTGGTTGACCGCATTATGCATCATATCAAAGAATTCATCAGCCTTTGAGATAAAGAAATTGGATATATTTTCAGGAAGTGGCGGGTCACCGGGATCAGCAGGCTCTATATAATCTGTCAATGAGGTTAAAAAACAAAACAACTTGACCGTATTTATATTCTTTCCGTTCTCGTTTTCTATAAAATCCGGCATTTTCTTAATTTCGTTAAACAAGGCATTCAGATCACTGATCATGTTCTTATCATAAGTCTGTCGGACTGTCCTCTTTAATAATTCAGTACGTACTCTTTCCTGCTCATCATGCTGATCATACATTTGACCAAAAAGGACGGTGGTATTATATAAATTATTAGTCGTTCTTTTCAAAAAACTGACTTTGTCAGATTTCTGTTGACGTGTATAATTTTTCCAATAGGGTTTACTCATATGATTGCCTCCTTGCAATGCAGGAAATTGCATTTTTTTGTAATATTATAAAAGTCAGGTTTATATTCAAGTATATTTATATCACATAAGTATATACGACTAAGCCATAAAAATATGCCAAACACTGAAAAATTTTAGCAGGGATCGCACCGGGATCATATTCCCAATTAATTTGCAACTTTATAGAAAAATAGCCCAAATAAGAGTATAATTTTATTGTTCTTCAGTAAATTCATATCGTATATAATTGTGTTAATAAAGAGCTAAAATTTTATATAAAGGAGATCATAAAAATGGACTCGATCAATAAATTAAAACAGGCTCAGAAACAAAATCATGGCATAAAGGCCGGTGATATTAAGAAATTTGAACGTGAGAACAGGCTTGTGGAGCCGGTATTTGAAAACCAGAAGATCACCGAAACGACAAGAAGCGTCACCAGAATAAAATACGATGATAACAAGAACATCTTTACCAGTGAAAGCGTAAGCTTAATGAAGCTGGATGAAGAGGTCCGGGAGGAATATGCCTTCGCTCAGAACCAGAAGGATATAAAAAAGGCCAAGGTTAAAGGAAAAACCAAGGATAAAAGACGAAGCGAGTATCAGAAAAAGACCAGTCAGAGTGCCTTTGTCAAAAAGATCTGGTCAAATCTGGCCGATCAGAAGAATAAAGAATACACTGACCTTTTAGATATAGGCGTTAATGTAGGACTTTCCCAGGAAAGGGTTGAAACCTTTGGAATGGACTGTGTCCGTTTTTTAAATTCTGTTGAAGGCGACAGTGCATACAGAAATAAAGAGTTTCTTGAGAATATGCATTTTGAAAAGGACAATGACGAGCTGACAGCTGAAGAAAAAGCATTAAAAAGAACTGAACTTGAGAGAGTTATGCATAATATCTTAAAGCTCGATCTTTCCATGTTTGAATATAATTCAAATGATGAGCTTGTTAAAAATGATCTTGAAGCAAAGATGAGGATCTTAAACAGTACGGAAAATTTAGACCAGTTACTGAGTGAATATATGGATGTATATGATAAAAACATTTCTATATTTAACAATGACGATGTCAGAGAATTTAATGTCAGGATCCTGGCTCTTAACAACATAAGAGAGGAATACCGGCTAAAGCTCAATATAATTAACAGTCCTCAATATGCCCTTTTGGGAAAAACACAGCTGGATTCGCTCTCGGATGAGGATCTCGAACAGCGAATAAACAGTATCGATTTCAAATCCGGCGATCAAAAAGAAAGAACCCGCGGATACTTTTACGATAACTTGCTGAAGCTCAGAAATCTTCATAAAAAGAAGTATGGCTTCAAGGAAGGCGCCGGCACGAAGGATATGCTTGCCGGGATAAGAAAGCAGAACAAATTAAAGGATCCCAAGTATGAAAAATCAAAGGCTGCCGATAATGATGCCAATCTTTATTTAAATGAGAGTCAGACTGTTTTAAAAACCTTCGGAGCTCTCATGGGTGATGCCAAAAACCAGATCATATCCGCAAATTCCTTCAGATCGGGGTCTCTTATGGACATAAAGAGCGAGAGGGACAAGAAGATCAGGTCCATTTACAATACGCTAAACTATAAGGACGAGGTAAAGGATAAGGAGGAGATCGAAAAAGAGATCGAGAGCATTCACAAAAATTATGCAAAAAACAAGGCTTATGCAGCACGTCTCGGTGAAATCAGGGACAAGAACAGAGCCTATGTAAATGATTTTGCAGACAAAATCGTTAAAAAATCCTTAAAAGACCGGAATATTAAAATAAATGACGTTAATCTGGCTGAAGAAGGCAGAGACGTAAAGGTTATTGCTGCGGTTTATTCCAGGCTTACCTTCAGGGATAACAAGTTCGATAACAATATCGAATTGGAGAAATGCGCTGATTTCTTTAATGAACTGACAGGTGTTAAAAAGACCGAAAACGAAGCCGGAGAGGCCGTAAAGGAACGACAGAACGCTGCTTTTAAGAAGGTCTTTAATATGGTTGCCAATTACGATTTGGGACTGTTCTCAAAGTATTCTTCCATAGACCAGCTTATGAAGCAGGGCAATATGCAGGATCTTATTGATTTAAGACACATGGCTGAAATGGCCGGCGTAACGAAAAAGATATTGGAAAATGAAGGAAAGGACGCCTACGAAGGGCTTGATGAAAAGACAAGACAACAGTTCGACTTAAAGCTCGAATTCTTTGAATCCATGTTCGTCTATATGGGAAAAAGTGCCCTTGTAAATGCAAATCCCGTCTCATTATTTATGAGCGACGAAATGAAGCAGTCCCTTATGAGCGGGGCAGCACCGTTAAAGATCAACAAAAAATACGGCGATAAGATCCTTGAGAGGAATCAGGGCTTAAATGACCGGCTTCTGGATTCTGATTCGAAACAGGATGCACAGATCCTAAGGACCTTTATTACCTTAAATGGCGGGCTTACCACAAAGGACGGCTTTGATGAAAAGCTCAGCATCACCGAAAATCTGGAACAGTTTAAATTAAACAAGAAATATGAGCCCATATTAAAGAGATTAAAGGAATTTGATGATGATCGTAGCGGAAAATATGATGACAGACGGTTTGACCTCTATCTGGATTTCGTAAGCGATACTAATATTGATGATCTTTTGATGGTTCCGGAGAAATTCACAAGTCAATACACTAAAACCTTTAATTCTCTATGCCTGGTATTTACTGATGCGACATTCCTTAACAGGCTTAAAGGCAACAAAAATTATTCGTCGATCTATCATAAGATACAGGTCTTTAACGAGCTCGCAACAAAGTATTCGAATATGGGAAGGCGTGAAGAGTGCAATAATCAGGGCGATTTCATAGCGAATGAAAACAGAATAAAGGCGGCAGAAGAAGAATATCATAAACAGTACAGTTCATATGTGACGACAAAGAAATACGAAGACCTCCGTGACAGGCTTGAAAACGCAGGGCCGGAAGATACCATAAAAGTATTCAATTCGCTTAAAACACTCGAGCTTGCAAAGCTTGAGGGTGATGATCATGCAAAGATAACGCTTCCGCTGGTAAAGCTTATGAATCAAAAGCTTGAAAACGAAGAGGTAAAAAATCTTCTGGAAAAGCAGGGCAACGCTTATTCGATCTCTCTTATTAAGAAGGCTCTGAAGGCGATCGAAAATGGCGAGCCTCTGGAAAATATCGAAAATATATGGAAAAATAAGCTTAATGTATTCGATGAAAGAGCAAGAGTACGCAGGGATTATTTCAATGATCTCAAAAAAGAAGCAGGATACAGAAATGATGAGTGCAGATCTCATAAAAGCTTCTTTGATAAGGTTAAATTGTATAATACCGGAAATGTTGATGAAAAATACTATGTATTCACGAATCAGCTTAAGGACCTTAAAGGCAAACTGGAAAATGCCGCAAACGAAGCTGCCGGGAAAGAGCTTTTAAAACAGATAGAAGAGACCGAGGAGCATATTCGTGCGTGCAAGTATATTAAGAGATTTTTTGTTCATTATTACGTCTATGACAGTAAATCAAAGGAATATAACAAAACCACGGAATTAATTCAGGAATCAATGTTCAGGGCACCCACTTCCATGCACTTTAATCCTGTGATAATGAAAATGGATAAGGCCAGGTTTAATAATATGGTTGATAAGCTTACGAGCGGAACCTTTGAGTATGACAAGGAAAAAAGCGAAGTAGAGGCATTAAAGTTTCAGAGGGATAACGAAGAAGGCCTGAAGATTTACAGAGATGTTATCGCCGAGAACTATGAAAGACTGTTCATGAAATACGGGTTTTCTCTTATAGAGGACAATACCTTCATGCTGGAGAATGCAGATGAGATTTTAAGAGAATTACCAAACTCCCAGGTAGACAGCGTTCTTTCGAAAAATCCGGCCTTTCATGATCCGAAGAGCAAAAAAGGACAAAGACTGGTCAGCCTTGTAAATCTCTTCCATGGGGTGGTAAGTTCATACGGAACTATTCGAAACTTTTACAAAATGTCTATTAACGGCAAGGAAGTTGTGGATGACATGATGTATTCATATAAAGATCAAGTGGCTAACTTAAAAACGTTTGTCGGTAAGGATATAAAATTCCTGAAGGAAAATCCGACTCCGATGTTTTTAAACGGATATGGCGACTGAAAAATAATTGGGGCCAGTTAAAGGAGGATCACAAAATGGATCAGATCAACAACTTACAGAAGGACAAGAAACTTAATAGTGGTATCAAAGTAGGGGATATGAAACAGTTTGCACAGGAGAACAGACTTGTTGAACCTGTATTTGAAAACCAGAAGATTACCGATGCGACTAAAAGCGTCACAAGGATAAAATACGATGACCACATGAATATCTTCACCAGTGAAAGTGTAAGTTTAAAGATGCTCGATGAGGCGGTCCGTGAGGAATACGCTTTCGCACAGAATCAGAAGGATGTAAAAAAGGCCAAGGTTAAAGGAAAAACCAAGGATAAAAGACGGAGCGAGTATCAGAAAAAGACAAGTCAGAGCGCCTTTGTCAATAAGGTTCGGTCAAATCTTGCTTCTCAGCGGAATAAAGAACAATCTGACCTTTTCCATATAGGTGGAGATGCAAGCTATTTTGATAAAAAGGTTGAAACCTTCGGGATGGACTGTGTCAGTTTTTTAAATGCTGTTGAAGGTGACAGTGTATACAGAAATAAAGAATTTCTTGAGAATATGCATTTTGATAAAAAAAATGAGGATCTCACGGCCGAGGAAAAGGCATTAAAGAGAACAGAGCTTGAAAGGGTCATGCATAATATCCTGAAGCTCGATCTTTCCATTTTTGAATACAAGTCAAACGATGAGCTTGTAAAAAATGACCTTGAAGCCAAGCTGAAGATATTAAACAGTACTGAAAATCTGGATCAGTTAATGGATGAATATTTAGAGGTCTATGATAAAAAGAATTCTATATTTGATAATGACGATGTAAAAGAACTCAAGGTCAGGGTACTGACTCTTAACAACATAAGAGAAGAATACAACTTAAAGCTCAATTTGATCAACAGTCCTCTCTATGCCCTTTTGGGAAAAACACAGCTGGATTCGCTCTCGGATGAGGATATCGAACAGCGTATAAACAGTGTCGATTTCAGAACCGGCGAACAAAAGGAAAGAATGCGAGGAACCTTTTACAATAACTTACTGAAGCTCAGAAATCTTCATAAAAAGAAGTACGGCTTCAAGGAAGGCGCCAGCACGAAGGATATGCTTGCCGGGGTAAGAAAGCAGAACAAAATAAAGGATCCCCAGTATGAAAAATTAAAGGCTGCGGATAATGATGTCAATCTTTATTTAAAGGAGGATCAGACCGTTTTAAAATCCTTCGGAAACATGATAGGCGATACCAAAAACTATATCATATCTGCGAATTCATTCAAAACAAGCGGCCTGATGGACATAAAGAGCGTGCGTGATAAAAAGATCAGGTCCATATACAAAACGCTCGGCTATAAGGACAAGGTTAAGGATAAGGCTGAGATCGAAAAAGAGATCGAAAGCATACACAAAAACTATGCAAAAAATAAGGCTTATGCAGCACGTCTCGGTGAAATAAGGGATCTGAACAGAGCCTATGTAAATGATTTCGCAAATGAGATCGTAAAACGATCCCTTAAAAACCGGAAGATCGAAGTAAATGATGACAATATGGCCGAAGAAGGCAGAGACTTAAAGGTTCTTGCTGCGGTTTATTCAAGGCTGCACTTCAGGGATAACAGGTTCGATAACAATATCGATATGCAGGACAGCGTAAAGTTCTTTGATGAGCTGACCGGTGTTAAAGCGGCCGATAACGAAGCCGCAGAGGCCGTAAAGGAGCGTCAGAACGCAGCCTTCAAGAAGGTCTTTGGAATGGTTGCAGATTATGATCTGGACAAGTTTTCAAAGTACACTTCCATAGACCAGCTTATGAGAGAAGGCAATATGCAGGATCTTTGCGATCTAAGACACATGGCTGAAATGGCCGGCGTAACCAAGAAGATATTAAGGATGGAAGGAAAGGACGCCTACGAAGGTCTCGATGAAAAGACAAGACAACAGTTCGACTCAAAGCTCGAGTTCTTTGAATCCATGTTCGTCTACATGGGGAAAAGTGCACTTGTAAATGCAAATCCCATCTCGCTGTTTATCAGCGACGAAATGAAGCAGTCCCTTATGAGCGGAGCAGAGCCCTTAAAGATTAACAAAAAGTACGGCGACAAGATCCTTGAGAGGAATCAGGGATTAAATGATCTGCTTATGGGTTCGGATACGAAACAGGATGCCGAGATCCTCCAGACCTTTATTACCATAAACGGCGGGCTTACCACAAAGGACGGCTTTTCGGATAAGCTCAGCATAGCTGAAAATATGGAGCAGTTTGAATTAAATAAGAAATATGAGCCCATATTAAACAGATTGAAGGAATTTAATGATGACCGTTCCAGAAAATACGACGACAGACGGTTTGAAGTCTATCTGAACTTCCTTAATGACACTAATATCGATGATCTTCTTGCCATTCCGGAGAAATTTATAAGTGAATACGCCGGAATCTTTGATTCGCTCTGCCTTATGTTTATTGATTCGAAATTTATGGACAGGATTAAAAACCATAGTAATTATGCATCTCAGTACTACAAGATACAGACATTCAATCATCTCGCAACAAAATATTCGTCTATGAAAAGTGCTGCGGAAAGTGAAAAACAAAACGATTACAGCAGAAATGAAGTCAGAATACAGATGGCAAACGAAGGATATCGTAAAAATTACAGCTTGTACGTTAAGGCAAAGGAAAACGAAGACCTCTTTGAAAAGCTGAAAAGCGGAGGAGCTGCAGATGTTGTCAGTGTATTAAAAAATGTAAGTACTATGGATCTTATGGAATTTAAGGACGATGCTCGTGAGAAGCTGGTTATTCCTTTTGTAAAGCTTCTGAATCAGAGACTTAATGAACCCGATGTAAAAACTGAACTGGAAAAGCAGGGCAACCCTTATACGATCAGTGTTACGATGAAAGCACTCAAGGCTGTAGAAAAGGGCGAGCCGGCAGAAACTATAACAAATATCTGGAAGGAAATGTTTAACGTTCTCAATGAAGACGATGAAGTGCAACCGAAATTTAAAACCTTGATCTTTAAGGAAGCAAATTACCAGGATAAGGAGATCAGATCTCATAAGGAATTCTTCGAAAAAGAAAAAAATATGGATTATGCCACTGTAGAACAGCAGTATAAGGATCTTACAGAGATACTTAAAAATCTGAACGAAAAATTAGATGCCATGCCAAAGGACGGTGAAAATATCAATGCCACCAGAAATGAGCTTCTAAAGCAGAAGGCGGGAGCAGAAGAATATATACAAGTTTGTATATACGAGATGCGGTTTGGTCAACCCTATCGGATTTATGATTCAAAATCCAAAAATGAAACCAAAGAACGTAAGTATATTGGGGAATCGCTGTTTAGATATCCCGTATCGCTTTATAACAATCCGGTTGTAAGAAAGATGGATAAGAAAAAGTTCAATCTTATGATCAGTAAGCTGACCAGCGGTACCATTGAACTGAATGAGAAAAACAAAAGTGAAAAAGACGTAGAAAAGTTTGAGAAGGATAACAGAGAAGGATTGAGTATGTACATAGATGTCATAGCCGAAAACTATGAGAGATTGTTTATGAAATACGGTCCGGATATGTTCGATAACAAAGAATACTTTATAGAGAATATTGATAGACTTAACCTGGAAGTAACTAATCCACAGGTGGATGCCAGATTACTTAATCAGACGGATATTATTAATAAAAATACTAAAAAAGGCCGGAGATTAATTGCTCTGACTGAGTATTTTTATGGCCTTGCGACCGCTTTCTCAAACTATAAACAATTCTTCCAAAATGTACGAAGTGGACAAGACGGTATTGATTCTATGTATAATAACCTCAAGACCGGTATTGATTTCGTGATAGATTTGAATAAAGAACACATTGCATATCTGAAGGAAAATCCGGATCCGATGTTCTTAAACGGTTACAATAATTAATTTAGGGAGGCTAATTTAAATTGGATGCGTACAGTAGATTAAAAAAACAACAGCAGGAAGATGGACGCGGTATTCATATTGAGAATGCCAATAAAAGCATTCAGCAGAACGGCTTTATAGAGCCTGTTTTTGAAAATCAGAATATCCTAAAGAGCACAAAGAGCGTAAACAGGATAAGCTACGATAATACCAGAGAGATATTTAAAACAGAAAGCATTGACTTAAAAGCACTCGATGAGGCCGTTATCGATGAATACGCCTTCGCCCAGAAACAGACAGACCGTAAAAAGGCCAAGGTTAAGGGTAAGACAAAGGATAAGAGACGAACCGAGTATCAGAAAAAGACCAGCGAAGCTGCAGCTGTAGCCCAGGCGCAGATGCAGGTTATGAATGACGAGCAGACCATAAATCGTGACCTTGGTACTATTGATTCATTCAAGGATCTCGACAGGATCACTGATCCCGCCGAAAAGGAAGAGGCTTTAAAAAAAGCAGAGACCGCTACCGCAAGAGTCAGACTCCTGTCGGTTTTAAGGGGAGATTCTCAATTAAGAAACGCCACCTTCATGGATAATATGTATTTTCATAAGGCGAACAATGAGCTGAGCGAAAAAGAACTTGAAAATAAGAAAGCCGAATTTGAAAGGATCATACATAGTGTTCTGAAAATGGATCTGTCCATGTTTGATTACAAGTCAAACTCGGATCTTGTTAAAAACAAGGATCTTGCGGCTAAGCTTGAGATCTTAAAGGAGATTAAATCCATAAAGGGTCTTTCGGCGGAATACAGAGAAATACGCGGAGAAGAACCTTTATTTGATGACAATGCACTCGGCGAACTTGATTCCAGGATAGAGGCCTTAGAGATTATTAAGACCGAATATGATGCAAAACTGAATCTGATGAAAAACCCGGTCTATGCTCTTATGGGAAAAACACAGATAGACTCGCTGACGGACGATGAGATAGCTGAACGTATAATCAGGGCTCAGTCCGATGCGGGCCAGACCTTAAGCGAACAAAAAAGAAAACACGCCGGGGAACGTGAGGAGTTTTATAAAAGCATACAGGCTCTTAGAGCTGCAAGAAAGAATAAAAATGCCTTCGGACGCGGAGTTGAGGCAAATGAACTGCTTAAGAAAATCTGTAAAAAGAATAAGGTAAGAGCGCTAAATTATTCTGAAGGTGAATTTGCCCAGGAAATGGATGATAATGTATTTTACAAAGAAATGAATATCTTAGGCGCATCACACAAGAACAGAACAGCACTCGATGTACCTGTTTATAATTTATTAATGATGGGTTCTTTCAGGACAGCCCATATATATGATATCAAACAGGTAAGACAGAAGGCTATTGAGAAATTGTATTCAGACGATAACTTCAGTCCCGTTGATGCAAAAAAAGACAAGGAAGCCTTTAAAAAAGAGCTTGAAAGTGCCGATAAGAATTATTTTAAAAACAAAAGGTTATGTAAAAGGCTTGGAATAATGGCCGATGCAGACCGTTATGAAATCGATAAAATGTCGTTCGAGCTGACGGCATTGTCTGTAAAAAACGGGATAGCGAGTAACAAAAAGCTTGGAAACGGTGATTTTGGCCGTGATGAAAAGGTTTTGGCAGCCGTATATGCAAAACACAGGCTTTTAAATAAAGATGGTAAGGTTGATATGGACAAGGCTGTAGATTTTCTGAATGGTCTTGCCGGATTCAAGCTTAAGGAAACAGACACCGATGAGATGGTTATATCAAGAATTCAGGATGCTTACAGAAAGATTGTAGGTTTTTATCTCGATTTTGATTTCTCACCTTATGAAAAATATAAGGACATAAATGATATTCTGGACAGATGTCCTCAGGGTTTATTAAATGAACTCGAATTTATGGGGAAAATGGCTTCCATTACCAGACAGAAAATTGAAGGTAATACAGATATATTGGACAAGTTAACTCAAGAACAGAGACTTGAATTTCAGTCTAAACTTGATTTTTTTGAAGCTATTAGCGGTGTTCTGACACAGCTGTCCCGGGCCAATAACTCGGAACAGTCATTACTCTTTGGGGATAAGATGAAATACGGAGTTTCGTTTGGGAATACCAATTCCATGGAGGTGGACCAGAAATACGGAGAAAGGTATGAAACACAAAGAATATATACCGCAGAGAGCGAACAAAGAAACGATGTTATGATGAGTAACCTCTTAACTAATTACAGAATGGCTTTTAAATACGCCGTAGATAATAAAAAGAGTATTTTACAGAACATCGAGATGTTCAAACAAAATACCTATTTTGATGATACAATGACTAAAATGGGTGCTTTTGTATACTGGAATGAGTATCCGGAAAAAATCTTTTTACAGGATCTGGATATACTTGCAAATATTGACTGCTTGAGGCTTTTTTCTGTCAATAATTTTTCTAAGACCAACAACTTTAATAAGATCGGTAGTTTTGTAAAAAGAATAAAGGGAAAGGCCTTTCAGGACAGGATAAAGGACCATCCCGATAAAGACAGGCTTTTGAGAAGGATTGAGGAGATGGAGTGTGTTGCCAAAGAGCTTCTTTTCGTAAACGGTGAACAGGCGATAACTGATAAGAATAAGTTTTCGGAGAACTTTAAAAAGAAAACCGAAAACCAAAAGAAGTTTTTTATGCTGAACAGAAACAATATCCTCATGGATAAATGTGATGAAATCATAAAGAACCTTAATAAGACGGAATTTAAGGAAGCGCTGATGGGTATAAACTCCCTTTCCACTATCGATATGACTTCTTTTACAAAAGAACAGATCTCCCGGTATATATCACCTATTGTAACTATAATCAACGAAAAGCTTAAAACAAATGAAGGTGCTGAAGAACTTAAAAATTCAAAAAATTCCAGCTTTATTAAAGACAGGATACATGCTCTGAATCTCATTTCGGAGGGTAAGCCTGATGAAGTGAAAAAATTCTGGGAAAACAGGTTTGATCCAAAATACATTTCGGGAGATCCCAATGTGGATGGAGAAAAATTCTTTAATCAAGCCCATCCGGAATACGTAAAAGAGTTTGATTATATTGTTAATCTCGGTGTGGATTATAAATACAGGAAAGAAACGATGGCTATCCATCAAAAGATCAGAGACGAATACCTTAGCCCCGGTAAAGACAAATATGAAACATTTAAAAGCAGATATAATAATAAGATCGATGAGGCAAAACAGCTTCAGGAGATCCTTGACCGGTTTGATGGTAAAACCGAAAAGATAAACGGTAAGACTGCCGAAGAATACAGACAGAAAATTGATTCGCTTAAAGAAGAAGCAAGGGCTTATAAAGCCACGATAGCTTTATATTCACACCATTTTATGATTACAAGCACAACAAAAAATGATTCAACGGGTTTCGGAGAACCTCATTATCAGGAGGTGCTTGGAGAGGCTTTAAGCAGAGAACTTGGCACATTTTTCAACAATAAGGCAATGAGTCAGATGAGCAACGAAAGCTTTAATATGATGCTGGACAAACTATCAAGTGGTACGTTTGAAACAGTAAATGCCACTCCCGAACAGTTAAAGAAGTTCCGTCAGGACAATCTGGAAGGGCTTACCATGTATCGTGATGCGATAGCACAGGAATATGAAAGGCTGTTTCTAAAATACGGACCGGATATTTATGATGACAGGGCATATCTTATTGAGAATTATCAGAATATCAGAGAAGATTGTGTCAATCTCCAGGTAGATAAAGGCCTTATGGAAAATGAAAATTTCTGTGATAAGAATACTGCAGCCGGGAAAAGGCTTTATGCTTTGGTAATTTATTTTAAGAGTCTGTTTGAAGTGACACAAGCTGTAAAAAACGAGGTTAATGGTATTGGTGCCAGAGGAAACGGAAAGTTAGCTATGGATTTCAATGGATTGTATGATATGACTACAATTAATCATAAAGAGTATACCGGGCTTTTTGAATTTCTTAAAAACAATCCACAGCCTATGTTCTTAAACGGATATCCCGGAAATATTACGGATATGTAATAATAATAAAAAAAGTGTCACATTTTTTTTAGTAAAGCGTATATAATAATGACACATAAACATTTTTCTGTAAATTTAACAGGAGGTATTCTTTATGACAGATGAAGAAAGAAACGAAAATGATGTTTTCAATCAGGAAATAGCTGATGAGGAAATGGAAAGAGCCGCAGGCGGTGCATGGATTGCCGATAAGGATGAATCGAATTGTACTACATATTGGAGAAGAAATATTTATGAGGGAGAATTTCCCAACTGTGCTTCAACCGTTGAGAATAACAGTCATTGCTGGGGATCCGATGCATGTATGAAATGTGCAATTGATTATAAGGGCCTTCAAATGTGCTTTAAAGCCTGGAAATGATCTGTTTTCGGCCGGTTTTGGTTGGTAACGTAAAATATGCATATATTCACTAAATTAGGAGGAAATTATTATGACATATGAAGAAAGAAAGGAAGAGGAAGTTTTTAGTCAGGAAGTATCTGATGAGGAAACAGAGGGGGCTGCAGGCGGTAATTTTGTTGATGATATTGTTGATGACATTAAAAAATATGCAACAGATTGTGTAGAGGCTTTCACAAGAGATATCTATGAGGGGAAATTCCCCAATTGTGCGGCTACTGTTGAAAACGGAAGTCATTGTTTCAAGAATGATGCCTGCCTTGCAACGGCTGTTCGTTATTACAAACTGAAGTATTGTACAAAATCCTGGGAGTAATAACGTATTTATACTTTGGACCTCATCAGATTCTGGTGAGGTCTGTTTTTTTGAACAAATACAACTTTATAATTACATTTAATTGCTATATAATTGAGAAGAATTTAATTTCCGCTGTCTGTGGCGGATTGGATTTTAAAAGTGTTATAGGATAATATTTATATATGAAAATTATGAAGAAGATTCTCATAGGGTTATGGCTTCTGATGATGCTGTTTCTTGGCTTTATCGCTGCCATGTTCGTTAATCCCGAGTTTGGAAAAAACGTTAAATCAAAGCTCGGGATTGAAGAAACCTCAATGAGTGAAAATATAGCAAAAAAGAATATGACGGGCGGATCGGATTCATCTAAATCATCCGAAGCGAAACCCGTGGATATGACCGATCCGGCCTTTGAAGGCTTAAGTCCGACGGTCAACACCGCTTATAATGCGGTAAGTGAGGACTCGATAAGCGTTCCGGCGGAATACAGCGCATTAGCCGGCCTTGAAGAGGTAAAAGAAGACGGCAGGCAGCTGAACTTCGCCGAAGCCGCGGTAGAGACTAAGACCTTAGAGGTTGGGAATCCCGGTGATGATCTTGGCTTTGATGCCACGCTTTATCCGTATTATCAGATGTTAAATGACAATTCAAAGGCACTTTACAGGCAGATGTTTGCCAATGCAAACGGGGAGTTTTACGAGTTTAAACCCGTAATTGACAACGCAACCGCAAAAGAGCTGAAAAACGCCTTTACAGCCCTTATCTGCGACCATCCCGAGGTGTTCTGGATAGAAACCGGCTACGGCTTTTTATACACCCCTGACGGGCGTGTAAACGCCATCACGCTGTATCCAAATAAAACAGCGGATAATCTTGTGACCTCAATAGCAACCTTCGAAGGCGCTGCTCGTGAGATTGCTTCCGGAGCGGCAGAACTGTCCACTCCCTATGAGCAGGAAAAATATGTACACGATACCCTTGCAAAGAAATTAAGCTACGACCTTGGGGCCGAAATGAACCAGACAGCCTACAGCGCGCTGGTAAATCATAAAACGGTCTGCGCAGGATACTCAAGGGCATTCCAGTACGTCATGCAGCAGCTTAAGATCCCCACATATTACTGTTACGGCTATGCGGGAGAGAACCACGCCTGGAACATTGTTTCGCTCTATGACGGCTATTATAACGTGGATCTGACCTGGGATGACTCGGGAATGGGGGCGTATGCGTTCTTTAATAAAACCGATGAGGACTATGCTCCGACTCATGCCCGCCGTGAGCTGGCACGCTATCTGCCTCCATGCAATGCCAGGAAATTCAGGGGAATGGAAGACGATAACGCCCTTCTTGAGGAGGAAGAAAGTGAGCCGGATGAAGGGAAAGAAGCCGCTGATGATCAGTCTGAGGATCAGGTTGATGATGAGGGTGAAGTGTCTGATGACGAAGCACAGGAAGAACAGACTGAAACCCTTGCGGATTACGGCCTCACGGATAAGCAGGTGTTCCCGAATATAGAAGAATACTATTACAATTGCTATGAGCAGCTACTTGCAAACGGAACCGGTGAATACACCTTCTACAACGCTCTTTTAAACGAGGATGTTTACAATACCTGGAAAAATGCGGCGAATTACGACCAGCAGAAGGGTTATATGAATCCTGCGCTTGCATCTCTGGGGGCTCATTCCTTGAATATCTCACTGAAGGCGATCCCGGTTGAGAACGGAATGTATGTGATAGCGCATAAGGTTTCGTTGCATTGAGGTTTGTAATATGATGGATATGTAT
>JAILOD010000118.1 GCA_024691015.1 Lachnospiraceae bacterium | reverse complement strand
TGCAAAAGACAGCACCGCTCCTGAGCTTAACGCCGGCCAGGAAAGCGGAAGCACAACCTTAAACAAAATCCCCCTGTTGCCATAGCCCAATGTCTTTGCGGCATCTATAAGCTCCGTATCTACCAGTTCAAAGGCTCCGCGTGCCGTCCTGTACATTATCGGAAACGATGTCACAAATGCCGCGATCACTGCACCTGGAAACGTAAATATCACGCTTATCCCTATCTCTGCCAGAAAACGGCCAACGGGTGAATTTTTCCCGAAAAGCAAAAGCAGCAGAAAACCCGTTACCGTAGGCGGGAGGACAAGAGGCAGGGACAGCAGGGAATCTATGATGTTCTTTCCTCTGCCAAGCCGTCCGATGCGGTAGGCCATGGTCACCCCTGTTATGAATGTCAATATCGTGGATATCAGTGCAATCTCCAATGATATCCTTAACGGTGAAAGATCTCCCATAGCTTACTCCGCCTTTGTGAAGCCGTATTTTGCAAACACCTCTGCAATCTTATCGCTTTTAAGAAACTCAAGAAAGCTCTTTGCCTCTTCAGGATGTTTACTTGAAGAAACCACCGCCACCGGATAGATAACCTTGTCGTGAGTTCCCTCCGGCGTCTCACTTACGATCACAACCTTTGCCGAGGTATAAGCATCGGTTGCATAAACCACCCCGCAATCCACGCTTTCCTCTTCCACCCAGGTAAGCACTGTGCGAACATCCTGTCCGTAATTAAATTTATCCTTAACTGCATCATAAAGACCCAAGTTTTTAAATACCTGCAGCGCATATTTACCGGCCGGTACGCTTTCGGGTTCTCCTATACCGACCATTTTCACCTTATCGGAGGACAGGTCGGAGAAGGACTTTATATTCCCGTTATCCTTTGGAACGATCAGCACGATACTGTTTTCCAGAAGACCGGTCACGCTGTCTAAATCCACCAGTCCCTTTTCCTTTAATTTATCCATATGGTCAACAGCAGCTGAAAAGAATATATCTGCGTCGGCCCCTTCTTCTATCTGCGTCCTTAATGCTCCGGAGCCTCCAAAGGAAAACACCAGATCAATATCCGGATTTTCCTTTTCATATAATTCTTCGATCTCTGCTGCGGCATCTGTGAGAGATGCAGCTGCAAGTACGCTAAGCATTTTCTTTTCATCCTTTTTCCCACAGGAGGTGAGCATAAAGATAAGAACAATAGTCACACCCAATATAAACACACGCTTTTTCATATTATTATCCTCTTTATTCAGTAATAATCCGTGAATCCTCATCCCTTACAAAATGGCCGCTCCTTCCGCCGTCCTTTTCCATAAGACAAATATCTGAAATGACCATTTCGCGATCCAAGGCCTTACACATATCATAGATGGTAAGAAGTGCGACGCTTGTCCCGGTAAGAGCCTCCATCTCAACACCGGTCTTTCCCGAAAGAGCTGCCGTACATTCGCAGATATAAGCACACTCATCGGGAACGGATTTAATATCAACCTCCACCTTAGTCAGCATTAAAGGGTGACACAGCGGGATAAGCGAAGATGTATTTTTCGCTGCCATTATACCGGCGATCCTCGCGGTGGCAAGCACATCTCCCTTTTTCACTCTTCCTTCTTCTATTGCTGAAAAGGCCTCACGATTCATAGTGATCTTACCGGCTGCACGTGCAACCCTTTTTGTAACGTCCTTATCCGTTACATCTACCATAACTGCATTTCCTTCATCATCTAAATGTGTAAGCTTTCCCATATTATCTCCCTATTTACCGAAACCGCAATTCGGATAATGACAGACCTCACAATTAAGGCAAAGCCCGCCTTCCCCGTATTTAACGATATCTTCTCTTTCCAATATTTCTCCGGCCAGTATCCGCAGCAAAACCAGATCGAAGATCGTGCGGCCGGCGTACATAACACACCCGGGAAGACCCATAACAGGAATGGTTTTTCCCTCATGAGTTAAGTATCCCAGCATAAACATAGCTCCCGGAAGAACAGGCGCGCCGTAAAACGAGACCTTATCCACGCTCTCCGAAATGGCCGAAGGCGTGGTATCATCCGGGTCAACACTCATTCCTCCGCTTACAAGGATGAGCTCCGCGCCTTTTTCGGCCTCTTCTTTTATGGCCGCTTTTATGCCCTCTTTACCGTCCGGAAGAATCTTCTGCTCGATCCTTGTGCAGTTGTATTCACTCATCTTTTTATCAATGACCGGACCGAAGGCATCCTTTATTAGCCCCTTATAAACCTCGCTTCCGGTCGTTATGAGCGCATATTTCATTTTCTTAAACGGAAGTACCGAAAACAATGGTTCATCTCCTGCGGCAGCCTTTGCCTCATCAAGGCGTGAAGAAGCTATCACAAGAGGAATGACTCTCATTCCGGCCAGCTTATCCCCGGCAAAAACCGGTGTATTCGAATGACGGCTCGCTATCATTATTTCAGGAACCGAATTAACCTTTATAAGTGCCTCACTCCTGACCTTGAACAGTCCGTCGATAGGGGTCTTTATCTCAATCTTCCCCTCCGATGGTCCGCTGAATTTTAATTCTGAATTCTCACCTATCGCAATATCCTTAAGAATAAAAGCCGCCTCGTCCTCGTGCAGCTCACCCTCCTTTTTTTCATACACATAAAGGTTTTCCTTGCCGACCGAAAGAAGAACGGGAATATCCTCTTCCTGCACGATATGACCTTTTTTAAAAACCGGTCCCTTGAATTTACCGGGAATTATCTGCGTTATGTCGTGAGCTAACACACATCCCACGGCATCTGTTGTTTTTATGCTTTTCATATATTATTTCCCTTTATCTAAAGTTTACAGATCAAATCTTTTTTTAAGGCATAAATATATCCCCCTGATATCATCGTGTCCAAATAACGGGACTTCTTTATCTTCCGGGGGATTATGATCGGTTACGGTGCATATTATGTTTTCGCGGCTTTTAAGTGCTTTATCCCTATTCACACTTCTTATGACCTCGATCTTAGGATATGAGGATTCTTTAAACCCTTCAAGGATAATGACATCGGCGCGGGATTTAAGCAAGCCAGTAAATTCCATCAGCTTTTTTTCATCGGTTTTCTCTCTAACACTTAAAAGAAAGGCCTTATCCGAAAACACGGCCGCAGCATTTGCCCCGGCCCTTATAAACCTGCCGGTATCACTATCCTTATCATCAAAATCATGGTCACAGCCGTCGTGCTTTATCACACCGACCGAATGACCATCTTTTATGAATTCATTTATAAGCTTTTCTATAAGCCCTGTCTTTCCGCTGTTTGCATAGCCCGATACGCAGAAGACATAAGGCTCACGCACCTCTTTCAGTTCTTCTTTTGTATTGATATTTTTAACGACCTTTTCATCAAAGACCGTATATTTAAGCGATATATATTTTGTCCTTACGCGGTCTAAAATACCGCGAAGACGGTATTCTCCTTTTTCGATCAACTCTTCTATAACCGGCAGAACAGCCTTTGAATAAATGGCACAAAGCGGCTCGATATGATCCTCGCTCTTTATAACATAGGCATCGTAATCACCCGAGATAAATTCGCTTACAAACTCTATAAGCTCAGCTGATAAAAAGGGCATATCACAGGCACAGACGAAAACGTATTCGTTTCCGGCCGCCTTAATTACCTGCCTTAAGCCTTCTATCGGACCTATGTTCTTATGCTCGTCAGGAAGCACCGGGCATCCCGTGTCTTCATACGGTGCCCGGTCGTTTGCCGAGATCAGGGTCTCATCAAAGCCCTTAAACTCTCTTATAAGCCTGTCGATCATACGCTCATTGTTCAGTTGTATAAGGGCCTTATTCTTGCCCATACGAGAGCTTAAGCCTCCCGCAAGTATTGCCGTTGATAGTTTCATGAGTCTCCGCTTTGACGTTATGTAAACCAATTCAATATTACTTTAAATCACATATCCTTCATAAGAATGATATCCACCGTATCTCCCGCCGCAAGGCTTGTCTCCTTCGGTACATCTATATAACAGTTACACCCTGTCATATCGCTTATGACCGAGGAACGGTTTTTGCTTTTTTCCGGGCGAACCCTGCCGCCTTCAGCCACTCCTCTTATAAAGCGTCTTAAAATATTCTTTTTATCATACGCGTCTGTGATCACAGCTTTTTCACGCTTAAGCCTGAAATCGGGGCATCCCGAAAGAACTGAGGCAAGCTCACGGAAAAACAGATCGAAATTTACCAGAGCCGCATAGGGATTGCCTGAAAGACAGAGCACGGGGGTATTGTTCAGAACAGCGAATATCGTGGGTGTTCCGGGCTGGATTGCCGTTCTGTAAAACAGCTTCCCGGCACCCGCTTCATCAAGAGCTTCGTGCATATGGTCCTTAGCTCCTACAGAAACGCCTCCGGTTGTGATCACCACATCGGCTTTCTTACTGCACCCGGTAACAGCTTTGATGATCTCTGAAACGTCATCGGCGATCATCAGGTCCGAAACCACAATGGAACCCCCGGCTTTTATCGATGAAACAAGCATCGCCGAAACATTGTTGTATATCTTTCCGGGAGCGTTACTCTCTCCAGGCCTTAAAAGCTCGCTGCCTGTTGAAATGACCGCAACCTTTAGCGGCTTCATCACAAAGACTTCTTCATAGCCCAGGCCCGCAAGTATTCCGATCTCGGTCCGCTTAAGCCTTGTACCCTTTTTTATAAGGCAGTCACCCGACATGTAGCTCTCACCCACTGGCGAAACATTCATTCCCGGAGGAAGCGACACATAAACCTTAACTAAATCTTCTCCGAAGTCCGTATCCTCCTGCTTTACAACACAGTCATAGCCCTCAGGCACCTCTGCTCCGGTCATTATCCTTACTGCCGTGCCTTCCTCGTACTTAAGCTTCGAGGTATCCCCGGCATACACAATGCCTTTAACCCGCAATGCGACAGCGCTTTCAACACCTGCCTCCTTAATATCCCGCGAGTTCACCGCATAACCGTCCATCGCCGATCTGTTAAATGAGGGGTACGGTTCTTTTGCGACATAATCACGGGAGGCAACAAAACCTGCTGCCTCCGTGATCTTTACAGCCTCTTCACCTTTAAGCGGTGAAAAGGTCTCGTTTATTCTGTTTAAGGCCTCTTCAAGAGAGATGCCTGCTATATTACCATATCTGACCATTCGCCAATCTTCTCGATCTTTATTGCACAGACCTTGTATTCGGGTATACGGGCAAAATCATCAAGCGCCGCATTTGTAAGACGGTTGACCGGTGAATCAGGGAAGTGGAAAGGCATCCAGGCCTCGCCCTCGTTCACCTTTCGTCCGACTCGGGCTATAGCCGTTATGGCTCCTCTTCTGCTGCGGACTATTATCTTTTCTCCGTTTCCGATATATACACGTCTTGCGTCTTTATAATTCAGCTCAATAAAGCCTTCGTTTGCAATCTTCTTCAAGCCGTCACTTCTCATGGT
>JAILOD010000048.1 GCA_024691015.1 Lachnospiraceae bacterium | reverse complement strand
AGTGCCATCCTGTCGTAAAACAAAACCAGGACTGTAATAATACATTCTTCTTGTGTATTACAGCTTTGCGGAGTGCAAAGCTGTTTTTCGAACACGGCATTTTGCCGGATAAAGGGTTTCTCTCTTTGTCCGAATCCCGGAGGTTAATATGAAAGCATGTGTGTTATTCAGCGGAGGACTGGACAGTACAGTCTGTTTATCCATGGCTGTCAAAAACTACGGTGCCGATGAGGTACTGGCATTGTCTGTCTATTATGGGCAGAAGCATAAGAAGGAGATGGAAGCATCGCAAAAGCTTGCGGTTTATTACGGTGTAAAAAGGATCACCTTGGATTTGGGGGAAATCTTTAAAAACAGTGATTGTACTCTTCTTGAAGGAGCAATGGGAAATATCCCGCACGAGGAGTATTCTGAGCAGCTGAAAAAGACCGGAGGAGAACCGGTGAATACTTATGTACCATTCCGTAACGGATTGTTTCTGTCAACTGCAGCGTCTGTCGCATTAAGCTACGGATGCAAGGAAATATATTATGGCGCTCATGCAGATGATGCAGCCGGGAATGCATATCCGGATACCAGTGTGGAATTCAATAATGCAATAGGTGAAGCAATATGGCTTGGAAGCGGAAAAGAGCTTAGGATAAAGGCGCCGTTCATTGACAAGACGAAGGCACAGGTTGTTGCTTGCGGTAAAGAAAACGGAGTTCCGTTTGAGCTTACCTGGAGCTGTTACGAGGGCGGCGAGAAAGCCTGTGGGGTATGCGGAACCTGCAGAGACAGGATAAAAGCCTTTGAATTAAATGGTATGAAAGACCCTGTTAAATACGTAGGAGAATAATAGTTATGAACGAAGCTTTATTTATAGGAATGGTGATATTCTATCTTGGCAGTGTGATCTTAATGTATAAATTATTTGGCAAAAATGCTCTTTTTGTTTTTTCTGTTTTCGGTACGCTTCTCGGGAATATAGCGGTATGCAAGTGTATAGATCTTTTTGGTTTTTCAGCAACTGCCGGAAATGTACTTTATGCAGCACTGTTTCTGATCACGGACATACTGTCGGAAAAATACGGTAAAGCAGAGGCTAAAAAAGCAGTAAAATACAGTTTTGTAATAATGCTCCTGTGGCTTATAGGTTCACAGCTGATCCTAATGTTTGAACCTAATGCAAACGATTATATAAATGACAGTCTCAAGGTGGTTTTCGGAATAGTACCTCGTATTACGATAGCGAGCCTTTTGGGTTATATATGCAGCCAGAATATCGATGTATTTTTATATCATCTGATCTGGGAGAAAACGGGGGAAGGTAAGAAAATGCTTTGGCTCAGGAACAACGGCAGTACGCTGGTTAGCCAGGCAATAGATACATTGATTTTTGTAACGCTTGCTTTCTGGGGGACGTATCCCAAAGATGTTTTTATCAGTGTACTTTTAACTACCTATCTGTTTAAGGCAGTTGTTGCACTTTTGGATACTCCGTTTATTTATATTGCCCGGAAGATAAAACCTGTGGAGGAATGAAGATGAGAGAAAAAGAAGAATTAAAGATGTTAGGAAGTAAGGATACAAACTACAAAAGTGATTATGATCCGGATGTTCTGGAAACCTTTGAGAATAAACACCCGGACAATGATTATTTTGTAAAGTTCAATTGTCCTGAATTTACATCCCTTTGTCCTATTACGGGACAGCCGGATTTTGCAACCATAACCATATCGTATGTGCCGGACAAGAGGATGGTGGAAAGCAAGTCACTTAAGCTGTATTTGTTTTCTTTCAGAAATCATGGGGATTTTCACGAGGATTGCGTAAATATAATAATGAAAGATTTAATTCGATTGATGGATCCGAAATATATTGAAGTGACAGGGAAATTTCTTCCCAGAGGAGGAATTTCAATCGATCCTTATTGTAATTATGGAAAAGAAGGCACGAAATGGGAAAATGTAGCCTGGGAGAGAATGACACATCATGATCTTTATCCGGAGAAGGTTGATAACAGGTAAAAAAGGGGCTGCTTCAGTGCAGTCCCCTTTTTTATTATTGCAGAGCCGACGAGAGAAAATTTGTCGGCTGAAGCCGACCGGTGGCTCGTGGACGAGTAGGGTACGATTACATCTTCCCTACTCGATTTAACAATTGTTACGAGAGAGATATTTTTTCGATTTTTGAAAGCTCTTCCGTAGAAAAGTCTGTCTTTTCCATAGCTTTGATATTTTCAAGGATCTGGGAAGGCCTGGAGGCACCGATAAGAACTGTTGTTACCTCATCCTTACCAATAAGCCAGGAAAGAGCCATTTCTGCAAGAGACTGTCCGCGGCCTGTGGCAATATCATTTAAAGCTCTGATCTGATTTAAGCGTTCATCACTTAATGCATTTTCGTTCAGAAAACGTCCGTCTGTCTTTATCCTGCTGTCCTCGGGAATTCCATTTAAGTAACGGCCGGTAAGCAGACCCTGGGCGAGAGGAGAGAAGGTTATAAGGCCTTTCTGTTCTTCTCGTACGGCAGATAAAAGACCATTATTTTCAATGCCGCGATCAAAGATGTTGTAACGATTCTGGTTTATTATGAATGGTACGTGAAGTTCTTCCAGTATTTCACTGGCTTTTTTCATTGTTGGTCCGTCATAATTGGAAAGGCCTACATAGAGAGCTTTTCCGCTTCTTACTATCTGTTCTAATGCACCACAGGTTTCGTGGAGAGGAGTTTCGGGATCCATTCGGTGGTGATAGAAGATATCCACGTAATCCAAGCCCATCCGTTCAAGTGACTGATCAAGGCTGGCAATGAGATATTTGCGGGAACCCCAGTTGCCGTAAGGACCATCCCACATGTCATAGCCGGCTTTGGTGGAGATGATCATTTCGTCACGATAAGGAAGAAAATGACGTTTCAGGATCTTTCCAAAGTTTTCTTCAGCGCTTCCATAGCGTGGACCGTAATTGTTTGCCAGATCGAAGTGGGTTATGCCGTTGTCAAAGGCTGTTTTGCACATATCTTCCATGGTTTCGAATTTTCCTGTATCACCGAAATTATGCCAAAGGCCCAGGGAAACAACCGGGAGCAGGAGACCGCTCCTGCCGCATCTTTTATATTTCATTTTTTCGTATCGATCATTTGCAGCAATATACATTGAGAAAACCTCCTTTGTTTTCATTATGACATTTGTGTCATTTAGATTATTATATCAAATATATCTTTTTAATGAATATGAAATATCGGATAATTAAGAAGGTCTTTCGGATATATGGTATAGAATATTGGTCATCCGACCGGAACAGATGATTGATATATTAAATGCATACTATTCCGATATATTGGAATAGCAAATTTTAGCATTCTGTATTTTAATATAATTGAATAGCATTTTTAATATACCGGTATATGATATTTAAGAAAGATGGAGATGATAATTATATGATAAGAAAAGAAATTTCAGAAAGAATCCAGGAAATCCTTGAACAGAGGGGAATAAGTGTTTATGTTCTTGCAAGAAACTGCGAGGACTATATCAGTCAGACCAGTGTCTACAGTGCTGCAAACGGTGAAGGGAATCTGACAGTGGAATCATTGAATCTCATTTGTAAAGGATTGGACATGACAATTGGTGACTTTTTTGCTTATAACGCGGGAAAAGAACCTGTCCTTGATGAAAGGGAGAAGAAACTTATAGAAAACTTCAGAAGCGTGGATGAGAATTATAAGGGAAGGCTTGAAGGCTATATGGCATCGCTTAAGGAAATGTCAGAACAGTAATATTATATTGAAAAATCCTGTTCCAAAGTCTAAGATATCAAATATAATAACGATGCATAGACATCTGTTTCAGGAGGTGAAAAATGATCACAGGTTTGGATCATATAACGATCAATGTTAAATCAATCGATGTTTCTATTAAGTTTTATAAGGATGTAATCGGACTTGAAGAGTGCGGGACGGTAGATATGGGTGATCATACCCTATATTATTTCCAACTGCCCCAGGGAGTAAGACTTGAGCTCATTGATTATGAGAATAAGCTTGAGCACATTCATCCCAGTGAACTTACACCTGGTATATACAGACATTTTTGTCTGGTTACGGATGATGTTGAGGAAATTGCAAAGAGATGTAAGGATAATGGAACAAAAATGCATCAGGATGTAGCGTATGTTGAAAAGCTTAAGTTCAAGAATATCCTTATCGAGGATCCAAACGGCGTTGAGATAGAAATTATTCAAAACGTTTGATGATCTGTTGGGGTGAAAAATTATGCCGTTTGCAGTATATATTTCATTTATTACATATGCCTGTGCGGCGACGTTTCTGCCCGGTCCAAACAATGTTCTGTTGTTAACGGCAGCCGGTCAAAATGGTTTTAAAAAATGTATTCCACTAATTTTGGGGATATGGACAGGGCTCCTGACGGTAATGCTTATCGCCGGGAGCTTTTGCAGTGCTCTGAATGCATTTATCCCTTCGGTCGTTCCGGTATTCAAATATGCAGGGGCGGCGTATATTTTATATCTGGCCTGGAAAACCTTCAGATATAAACCGATAGAAAAAGAGAGTAAAGAGGAAAAAACATTAAAGTTTCATAACGGATTTCTGCTTCAGTTTTTAAATGTTAAGGTAATTATGCTGGGGCTGGCAGCATTTCCGGGATATTTCCTGCCATACGGACATAGCGTCGGACTTGTTGCTGTTTTTGCTTTTACAATGACCGCCTGCTGTGGAACAGGGAATCTCATCTGGACGCTGGGCGGAAGTCTGATATATCCTTTTTATAACAGGTTTTATAAAGCTATCAATCTGATCATGGCAATTCTTTTGATATACTGTGCAGTCAGAATATTAATTTGAATCAATTGTTTTGAGTATTTTTGTCCCTTGCACAGTATAAAAATCACTATTATAATCTTATCCGGTCTATATTTATAAATATTTCATTAATTTTTTAAAAAAATATCAGAAAGAGGGATTTTTATGCAGGTGTACAGAAAGATCATGTATGTAGTTACATGGATCGAGGAAATAGTGCTTGCATTAGCATTCGTAATGGTGCTTGCACTTACGTTTGGTAACGTTGTGGCAAGATATGTTTTCCATCACTCCTGGGGGTTTGCCGAGGAGATTGTTGTAGCTGTATTTGTGCTCATTGCGCTTCTGGCTGCAGGGGTATCGGCTAAAACAGGAGGGCTGGTGAATCTGGCGCTTGTTCCGGACCATGTTGGCAAGGGGACACGAAAGGTGCTTCTTATAATTTCAACGATAATCTCTGTGATATATTCGTTAATACTGGCATGGCAGGGAATTGGAAGAATGATGAATGATCATACCTTCTCTCCGATCCTTCATATAAATAAAAGTATATTCTGGTCATTTGTTTTCATAGGCGGAATATCGCTCGCACTCCATTTTATAGAAAACTGTATTGAGTATTGTGTTAAGGATAAGGAAAAGGAGGAAAATAAATGATTACAGCAGTCTTATTTATCTCCTTTTTTGCGATGCTTATAATAGGTATGCCCATTGCCATATGTCTTGGAATGAGCTCGGCACTTACAGTACTTGTGGCTTCTCTTACAGATCCGAAATTTTCCATGCTGGATCTAAGCATTATTGCTACAAATACATATACGGGAACGGCAAAGTTTCTGCTTCTTGCAATACCTTTCTTTGTTTTATCGGGAAATATTATGGCGAGGGCAGGTATTTCAACCAGACTTGTAACTTTTATAGATGATTGCGTAGGTCACAAAAAGGGCGGAATGGCAATCGTTTGTGTTATTGTTGCCTGCTTCTTCGGTGCTATTTCCGGTTCAGGTCCGGCTACGGTTGCTGCTCTCGGAGCAGTGCTGGTTCCGGCAATGATAGAATCGGGGTTTTCGGCATCATTTTCGGAAGGTCTTATGGCGGCATCGAGTTCGATCGCAATCGTAATTCCGCCATCAATAGCTTTTGTTGTGTACTCATCCATAGCAAATACAAATGTCGGCGAAATGTTTATGGCAGGTATCATCCCGGGTATACTGATGGGACTGGCTCTTGCCATAGTGGTAATTATTGAAGCTAACAAAAAGGGTATAAAGCCGGCGCATCCCAAGAGAAGCTGGAAGGCAAGATGGCACAGCTTTAAGGATGCATTTTGGGGATTGTTAATGCCCGTTATCATCCTTGGAGGCATATATGGAGGAATATTTACTCCTACTGAGGCGGCAGCCGTTTCGGTTATATACGGTTTGATAGTAGGAATATTTATTTATAAAGAAGTAAAGCTTAAGGATCTTTTTGACATTATGGTTGATTCGGCCAAGACAACGGGTGGAATTATGCTTATTGTAGCAAGTGCTTCCCTGTTCTCATACTGCTGTACGCTTTTCGGTATTTCGCAGGCTGCACAGCAGTTGCTTTCGGGTGTTTCTGCCAACAGGGTAGTATTCCTGATAATAGTAAATATTATATTCCTGATCGCAGGGTGCTTTATTGATGCGAATTCGGCTATGTATATTTTCATACCTATAATGCTTCCTGTTGCAACTTCTCTTGGTTATAATCCTATCGCCTTTGGTATTCTTGCGACGGTTAACCTTGCAATAGGTCAGGTTACACCTCCGGTTGGAGTAAATCTCTTTGTGGCAATGGGATTAAAGATAAAAGATACCGCTGCATCGGAAAAGGCAGGAGAGGAAAAGTTCCACAAGGTTACTCTTCCTATGATATCAAGATCGGTATTCCCGATGATAATCGCCTGTCTTATCGTTCTGCTCCTTATCACATATATACCCCAGATAAGTCTGGTATTCAGCGGTGCAAAGTAAAGGAAAAACTAATTTATAATTAATATTCAGGAGGAATGATCATGAAAAAGTTATTGGCTATCTTGCTTACAGGTGTGCTTGCAGTTTCTGCAACAGCCTGTGGAAACAGTGCGGCATCTACAGGTGCGGCAGCATCGGCGGGGACGGAAACACCTGCTGCTCAGACAACAGAGGGAGGATACACGGATTACGAGGCATCTGACAGATTTGTGGCATCAACTGAGGCTGCAAAATATACCGGTAGTGATGAGTGGCCGGAAGTGACCTGGAATTTTGACTGTTCAACCGGTGACACATCAACCTGGGCTCAGGCCGGATACTATTTTAATGCTCTTATGCGGGAATCAACAGGGGATAAGGTGCATGTTGAAGTATATGCGGGAGAACAGCTTACAAACGGAGACCAGGTTGCAGGTATACAGGCATTGATGGATGGCAATACAATTCAGGTATCTCTGCATTCGAACCTTATCTATGCAAATTTTGATCCCCGGTTCAACGTGGTATCGCTGCCTTATATTTATGAAGATTATGACAGTGTTGATGCCGTTATGAACGGGGAAGGAGGAGAGAAGCTTAAAGGTGTTCTTTCCGAGTATGGTTTAAAATGTGAGGGAATTGCGGAAAACGGATTCCGGCAGATAACCAATTCAAAGAAGCCTATCACAAGCGTGGCAGATCTTTCGGATATAAAGATGCGTATATGTTCTAACGACCTTTGCGCTGAAGTATATAAGGAGTGGGGATGTGATGCATCAGTTATGAACTGGGCTGAGACTTATACAGCACTTCAGCAGGGAACGGTTGACGGACAGGAAAATCCCGAAACTGCAATTGATTCAGCATCGGTTCAGGATGTTCAGAAATACATTTCTCTGTGGAATGCATATTATGACTGCCTGTTCTTCTGTATCAATCAGAATGCATACGATCAGTTCACGGATGAGCAGAAGGCTGTAATAGATGCAAATGCCGCTAAGGCTGTTGAATATCAGAAGACACTTAACCGTGAGAATGTAGCAAAACTTGTTGAGGATTGGAAGAGCAGTAAAGCTATGGAGGTTACAACGCTTGACCAGATCGATTCCGAATCCTTCAAACAGGCATCCGCAGGTGCGGTTGACTGGTATGTCGGACAGCTGGTTTCTCAGAAGAGTATGACAGAGGCAGATGCAAAAAGTCTTGTAGACGCATTTGCAAAAT
>JAILOD010000253.1 GCA_024691015.1 Lachnospiraceae bacterium | reverse complement strand
ATTCAGGCGGTCTTGATACAACGGCTATCATCCCCTGGCTTAAAGAAAACTACAATTATGATGTTGTATGTGTGTGCATAGATGTGGGACAGGAGCAGGAGCTCGAAGGGCTTGATGAACGCGCACGTATTTGCGGTGCTTCCAATCTTTACATCCTTGATGTTGTAGACGAATTCTGTGATGAATACGTTCTTCCCTGCCTTCAGGCTCATGCCGTATACGAAAACGAATATCTTCTCGGCACCTCTATGGCACGTCCCCTTATCGCGAAGAAGCTGGTTGAGATCGCCCGTAAAGAAGGCGCTGTAGCCATCTGTCACGGAGCAACCGGCAAAGGTAACGATCAGATCCGTTTTGAACTTGGTATAAAGGCCCTTGCACCGGACCTCAAGATCATAGCTGCATGGCGTGATCCCAAATGGACACTGGATTCCCGTGAATCAGAGATCGCATATTGCAGAGAGCACGGCATCAACCTTCCCTTCTCCGCTGACAATTCATACAGCCGTGACAGAAATCTCTGGCATATAAGTCATGAGGGCTTAGAGCTTGAAGATCCTGCTGAAGAGCCCAATTTCGATCACCTGCTCGTACTCGGAAATTCTCCCGAAAAAGCACCTGACGAAGGAGAATATGTTACAATGTCATTTAAAGAGGGTGTTCCCGTAACCCTTAACGGAAAAGAAATGAAGCTTTCGGATATCTTAAGAAAGTTAAATGAGCTTGGCGGAAAACACGGCATAGGTATCATCGATATCGTCGAGAACCGTGTTGTCGGAATGAAGAGCCGCGGCGTATATGAGACACCCGGCGGAACCATTCTTTATGCAGCCCACAATCAGCTGGAAGAACTGATCCTCGACAGAGAATGCCTGCGCATCAAAAAGCATCTATCTGACGAGCTCGCACAGCTGGTATATGAGGGCAAATGGTTCACTCCTCTTCGCGAGGCTCTTTGTGCATTCATCACTTCCACTCAGAAATATGTTACCGGAGAAGTTAAATTCAAGCTTTACAAGGGTAACATCATCAAGGCCGGTGAAAGCTCTCCCTATTCTCTTTATAACGAGTCACTGGCTTCCTTCAAAACCGGTGATCTTTACGATCATCACGATGCAGCCGGCTTCATAACACTCTTCGGACTTTCAACAAAGGTTCGTGCCATGAAAATGCAAGAGGTTGAAAAGAACAACAAGTGAAAATTCTCTTTATAATAATACTATCTTACTTCCTGGGGATGAACATTTTCGGGTTCATCCTCATGGGGGTTGACAAAAAGAAAGCAGAAAGAGATGCGTGGCGGATAAGTGAGTTCACGCTTTTTCTTGTTGCCATTTTAGGCGGATCCATCGGCTCCATTCTCGGAATGTATGTATTCAGACATAAAACAAAGCATCCCTTATTTGTAATAGGGATGCCTGTTATTATTCTTCTGCAGATAGCTGTATTTATCTGGTTTGTTTTTATTGCGCCTTACTCCATAAAGTTTATGTGATCAAAGCTTTATACCCTTCAAAAGATCTCCTAGTGAAGTGGTAAGTGGTGCACTCTTGGGAATATCTACCCGTTCTTCGGTTTCTTCCCCTCCGGTTTCTTCAAGTGCCTTCATCGAAAGAGATATCTTATTGTCTTCGGTTTTAATAACCTTTACACGAACCGTATCCCCTTCCTTCAATACTTCACCGGGATGCTTAAGTCTCTTATTTGCGATCTGTGAAATGTGAAGCAGTCCGCTTATACCGTCTCCGAGATCTATAAATGCTCCATAACTTTGGAGTGATTCAACCTTTCCTTCTTTTACATCTCCGACCTTTATGCCATCCCTTGCGGCTTCTTTTTTGGCCTCAAGCTCTTCCTTCAGAATAACCTTTGCTGAAAGAACAAGCTGTTTTCTGGCTTTATCAACCGTAATAACCCTGACATCAAGATTCTTTCCGAGATATTCGTCCAGATTATCAACGAACTCCATTGAAATCTGTGAAGCCGGTATAAAGCCTCTCTGTTCTTCTACATAGGCAATAAGCCCACCGTTAACCATTCCGCCCACCTTAACGTTTATGGTCTCCTTGCTGTCCTTAAGCTCCTTCAGGCGGTTCCACGCAAGAGTATTCTCTGCGTTTTCTTCTCCCTCCACCTTGCCGGACATGATATCTCCGTCCTCAAGCTTTTGGAAAGAGGCATTCAACTCTTCCTTAAAATCATCCATTGCATAACCCATTTTTTTCTGTCTCCTTTATTTTTTTTATCACTCTGCTGGTATGGCAGGTGAGATATATAACCTGATAATTTTCAGAAAGGCTTTCTATAGCCTTCATCATTTTATCCGAATTATCATCGTCCATATTATTCATGACATCATCCAGTATGATACAGGGTTTTTCCTCTTCATACAATGATTCCACAAGGGCAAATCTCGCGCATAGATTCAATATGTCCTGCATACCCGTACTCTGATTCTTGGAAGAACGATAGCTCCCCTCTTTTTCAATCATTATTCTGAATTCACTATCCATTTTGACATTCGCATCACCGATCACCTGATCGATATACTTATCAAAGTATCTTCTCATCTTATCCAGATAATGAACAGAAAGCTCCTGCTTGGCCTTTTCCAGATACATCTTTGTTTTATTGATTATATCAAGCCTTTCACGATCTATCTTCTGTATTTCTTCCATTGCAGCTACTTCATGGGTATTTTCCATATTCTGCTCTACCAGCTTACCGGTTTCCTCAAGTTGTTCAAACAGCTCTTTTTCCTTCTGTTCGGCCAGAGTATATGCCTCTCTTGCTTCAACCGTTTGTGCAGTCGCCGCCTTTATCTTTTCGGTCTGATCCCCACCGAGTCTCAGCCTCAATATGATAAACAAAATAGCTGCGATCGCAAAGATGACCGCTGCGATCATACAATAAAACGCCACACTTTTATAAATATTCCCGAAATAAAAAACAAAAGACTGGGAGGTTACCACGGCAAGCAATGCAAATATCAGAAAGATTATCCCAAGGGACAGATACGCCGTTTTTTTGCCTCTGGATACTCCCTTTTCGTTTAATTCATCCAAAACCTTTCCACTATCTTCCAGACGCTTCCAAGCCTCGGCTTTTTGTGCCTTAGCCTCTTCATATCGTGTAGAGATCTCCTGTTCCTTCTCTGCAATCTTTTGATTCTGTAAAATATTTGTCTTTGCCTCATCAATCCTGTTCTGAGTCA
>JAILOD010000010.1 GCA_024691015.1 Lachnospiraceae bacterium | reverse complement strand
GGTGAAGTTCACATACAAGGGATCGATATCCAGAGCCTCTGCCCTTATTACAGCCAGCTTTTCATCATCTTCTTTCGCAACCTTAAGCAGATCTTCTATAACGAGTATTTCTCCGTCATATACAAGCTCTGCACTCTTTTCCTTATTCTTCTCATCCGTCAGGATAACTGCCGGCTTTAATGTTTCTATTATCTTATTTATTCTGGTTATTGGACTTCTTACGTCGAAAACGCTGTAAAAGCCTCCGGCATAAACCACCCCGAACATTCCCTTTACCGCGATGTTGCTCTTTTCAAGGAAGAAGCCGACGCCGTCGCAATGGCCGACCTTATCGGACAGTAAGCTACCCAGAGCCCTTGCGTCATGAAGAAGCTCATTGTAAGTCATGTCTCCTTCCACATCCCCGAAAGCAGGCATGTCTCCCCTTCTTTTTGCAGATTTTTCAAGTAATTGTAGTACATTCTTGTAATAGGGCATAGTCTCTCCTTAATTTTCAGAAAAATGCGTACATAAAGCCTTCCGTTGCCGTTCCGTAGATAAGTCCGAAGTCGATGAGATAAAAGATCAGTAGGTAAAACGCCCATCTGGGAAGTAGCTTCATAGACTTAACTGATTTATAAGCGTCTCCGCCGCGTTCGTTTATCACACTCATAACTATCACGATGATATATGAGATAATGGCGGTATAAATGCACCAGGGTGAAACCTGCTGTAAAAACAGTTCTTTGAAATCCTTTATAAAGCCTGCCACATTTATATTAAGGAAGGTATTCTTAAACATTATAAGTGTGGTCTTAAAGTCTATGATCCTGTCAAAATACCAGCCTATATGGACTATTATAAACGTTCTTATAATTCTGAACACATGAAATCCCTTTGACTTCGTATTCATATGAAGGATTCCCGAGAGCGCATTAAATGCGGGCGCAAACAGATCACTCAATGCTATGACCACGCCGTTATACAATCCCCACAGGATGTAATGCAGCTCAGCACCGTGCCATATTCCTACTATAAAGAAAACAAGGATGTTCGCTATACAGGCCGGGAGCACTCTTCCCATGTGCTTTCCCAAAGCCTTTTCCGTGTTTTTCCCTAAAGACTGCATAGGCTTGGTAAGTGCAAACGGGTAAAACACATAATCTCTCATCCATTGTCCCAGCGAGATATGCCAGCGTCTCCAGAAATCTCCCAGAGATGTTGCAAAGTAGGGCTGGCGGAAGTTTTCCGTCATATGGATGCCTAGAAGCTCGGCTGCCGCCATCGCCATATCGATACCTCCGGAAAAGTCCGCATATTGCTGCACCCCGTAAAGGAATATACCGAAAACTATGGTAATTCCGGATAAGCCCGGAAATTTGTTATCCAGTATCGCCGATACCGATCCTGCCAGAACATTTGCAAGTGCGTATTTCTTCATTGCTCCGATGGCAAATCTCAAAAGTGCGCTTCTGAACATATCCTGACTCAGCCTGTGAGTGGTGAAGAGATCCTTCTTTAATGAATCGAACCTGTTGATCGGGCCCTGGATCAGCTGAGGGAAAAATGATACAAAGGTCAGGTACTTAAACCAGTTCCTTTCCGCCTCATATTTAGCGCCATAGATATCAATGAGATATCCTACCGACTGGAATGTATAGAATGAAATACCAAGCGGAAGCAGAAGTCCCTGAAATGGCGGATTCCCCGGCATAGGAGGGGGCATCAGGGCATTCGGATCCATATGAAGCCTTGGTGCAACAAACATGAATATGGGTCTGAAGTACTTTAAGAATGCAAGGATTCCGAAGTTTATCAGTAAAACCGCTGCAAGTATAAGCCTTTTCTTCTTTAATATGCCGGCTTTTATCAGCTTTTTATCTTCTTTCGATAGCTCCGGATTTTTCCGCTTTAGCTTACCTTCTGCCTCAAGCTTTTCCATCATAAAGGCTCCGCCCCATGTGGTAACAGATGTTATCAGTATGAATACCATGTTGGCAGGTCCGCTGAAAAGATAGAACACCAGGTTTGCGGCCAACAATAGTATCCATTGCTTTCTTTTGGCAAGCGTATAATACAAAACGACCGTTATCAACATAAACAGGCCGAATTTTACACTCATCATATCCATCAGTCTGCATCCTCCTTTCTCAAAGGCTTGGGAGGTGCCTGTTTCCCGTAAACCATCGAAACCTCGTTTGTCTTTTCACCGTTCAGATAAGCGCTTATAAACATGGTTCCGGACTGGCCTTCCGTATATGAAATGAGATTCGAGGGATTCTCCTCAGAATTCTCTATAAGTCTGTCCTGATCTATCGGGATAAACTCCGACGAATACGTGATCATTGAAGCATCGGCATTTGTAACAGGCGTTACCTTTATACAATGCCCCCTCTTGTCGTCTTCGACAATAAGGCCGAAGATCTTCGGACTCATTTCCTGCAGTGTAGCTTCATAATTTTCGCAGAAAATCTCCTCATCCTTTATCTCTCCTGCGTAATATCTCGCAAAAACCTCTGTGAATTTGTCCGCTCCGTACATATTTAAGTGATTGTCGTCCATGTAGTCATCGTCTTCAAGGCTTAAGTATTGTTCCCTGCAGAGATTGAAATCGGCATATGGTATTCCGTCCTCTTCAAAAATGCCTTTTATCTTATTCACATAGGCATCGTAATTGCCAATGCCCTTCAGATAGAAATCAGGCATCGGTGCAGTGAAGAAATACAGCTCTATATCATTATCCTTACAGAATTTAACTATCTTCTTTTCCGTTTTCTTCCAGTCATCACTGATATTGTGAAGATTTATTTCAAGAAACGGTCTGTCTGATTTAAGGGTTCCGTTCTGTATTTCCGCCTCGCTTGATACATAGCCCTTGCCCCTGTATTCTTCCATTGAATTCTTTACATAGGCGTAGTTTCTGTAGTCGTCGGAATTCTTGTCTTCAAGAAGCTCGGGGATTTTTGCCGGATCATCCAGCATTTCCTTGTATTTTCCCAGGGGCATAAAGGAATTGGGATATTTCTCAATTGATGAGCCCAGTGCCAGAAACTGCAGTTTATTTAATGAAAACGGCATATATTCGGAAAGGATATATGTGCTCTGCAGATTGGATCTGTCTTCAAAGGGTACGGCACAGGTTGTGTTGTGCTCCACCTCCACATATACAGACTTCAGCTTATTGTTCTTGGCCGCTTCACGGATCATCGCATACGCTCCGTCTATATACTGGCTTGAGCTTCCTGCATTAAAGGTGTTAAGACCCATTACCTCATCAGTGATCTTTGGGTTTACTGCTCTGTAGCAATGGGATGACCCTACAAAAAGAGCGTCTATGTTTTTACCGGGATTGTAGAGCTCATGTAGCATTACACGAGTATAAGAATGGTTATCTTCGATCAGGATATATCGAAGCCCCAATTGTGTTATTAATATGATAATTAAAAACAATACAATTGTTATTATTGTTTTTAATCTTCGATTCATCTGCTTTTCTCCATCTTGTTGCTGTTTAAACACACAGAAGAAATAATAACACAAAATGTAGTAAAACAAAAGGGGAAAATAGGTCGCAGGGCGTCAGCTCCGCCGCTAAAGCGCCGTCGCTGTCCGGCTGTCGCCGGATGCAAATATACAAAAAAAATCCGGAGACCATAAATGGCCTCCGGCTTCCTTTTGTATATTTACGCCCTGCTTGTAGCTACGCTCACATCATTCCCGGGGCTCCGGCGCCTGCGGGCATGGGAGGTACGGGTTCTTTCTTTGTGGCTACTACAGATTCCGTTGTAAGCAGTGTGCTTGCTACGCTGGTTGCATTCTGAAGTGCGCTTCTTGTAACCTTTACGGGATCAAGGATACCTGCCTTAACCATATCGGTATACTCTTCCTTAAGAGCATCGAAGCCGACACCGTTCTTGGATTCCTTAACCTTGTTGATGATAACAGCACCCTCAAGACCTGCATTTGTAGCAATGTGGCTAAGAGGAGCATCCAGAGCCTTAAGAACAACCTTGGCACCTGTCTTCTCATCTCCGTCAAGCTTTGCAACAAGCTTTTCAACATCCTTCTGTGCGTGGATGTAAGCAGAACCGCCACCTGC
>JAILOD010000008.1 GCA_024691015.1 Lachnospiraceae bacterium | reverse complement strand
ATGCTCCTAAGCCTTCCCGAAGGGGACGATAAACCGCTGAAATATCCTCTGATGTTCACGGTAAGTGATGTTATTCTGGTAACGAAATGCGATACAAAGCCGGTTTTTGATTTTGACGAGAGGGCTTTTGAAAAAAACGTTAATGCCCTGAAGCCGGATAAGAGGATCATACCGTTGTCATTTAAAAGCGGAGAAAATACATCAGAATGGCTTGAATATATTAAGAGTAAGATACAGGAATATAAATAAAAAACGGCAGCCTATGCTGCCGTTTTTTAGTCATCATAGAACATATAGGAATTTCCCTGTTTCTTTTTACAATCATACATAAGAGAGTCGGCTTTTTCATAAACAGTGGCGAAATCCGTCATCTCCTTTACAAAGACGGCACCGAGGCTTATGGTGATATGATGACCGTTAAGCTCGGGAATATCCATTGAAGAAATATTATTCAGAAATCTTGCCAGAACCTTTTCGGCCAGAGGTTCATCACCTATGCCGGTGGCGTATACGACAAACTCATCACCGCCCAGACGTATGATGACATCTGAGGTACGGAAGGTTTTCTTCATGGTGCGGGCTATCTCTTTAAGAAGCTCGTCACCGGCAGAATGACCGAAGGTATCGTTCACATATTTGAATTTATCGACATCAAAGAGGCAGAACATTCCGTATTCTTCCTTCTTTATGCAATCCTCTACACGGTAGATACCGCTGCGGCGGTTACATATGTTTGTAAGGAAATCGGTTTCGGAAAGGATGAGAAGAGAGTTTTCCAGTTCTTTTCTGTCCGAAATATCGGTGAGAGAGATAATGATAACCCGGTCGCCGTTTGAGAGAAGTATGCCTTTGGCATGGGCTAAAAGATAGAGCTGTTTGTTGCCGCTTTGATTTATGACGGACTCGAAGCTTATTTCATTGTTGGTTTTTCTTATGGTGTCAAGCTGCTCTTTTATGAACACATTCTGGTCATCTTCAAATTTGGCACGTATATCATTGATCGTCAACCTGTCCGCCGGTATATCAGCAACTCCGAAAAGCGAGATGGCGGTCTGATTTATAAAATAGATCTCTTCGTCTTTTGCTGCGAGAACCAGTGTGCCGACAGACTGAGCTTCGATCATTTCCTGGAACAGCTGATACTGGCTTTCAAGGACAGAATGAAGGTCTTTAACTGCCAGTGCGATATTTCCGAATTCATCGTCACGGTCACAATATGCATCTATAAGGTTGTTCTTTGAAAAGTCGTTCTGTTGCAGACGGATAATGGTATCATTAATTGCCTGTAAGGGAATCATCTGGCGGTCTACGGCCATGCGGCATATAATAAAAAGAACTACAGCTATCACAAGGCAGATCACGAATAAAATAAGACGTACGGTGTCGATAACTCCAAAGATGTTTTCCTTTGAATCCCTTATCATGAATACCCAGTCCCTATCCTCCATATAATAGCAGCAGGTTATGCTGTTATCATCGGTGAAGCTGTATGTGTTTTCAGGATGTGTACCGCTTCTGAGTATTGACATTGCCTCGCGTTTCAGTCTGTCTGTGCATTCTGTTCCGGCAAGGGACATATTGTTATCAAAAATATAAATGTTGTTTGATGCATTTATTAAAGAATAGCCGCTTTCGGAATTGTTGTTTGTAAGAAGCGATTCAAGCCTGACTATAAGATTGTCGGCGTAAAAGGCGGCTCCTGCGAAGCCTAAAGGAGTGCCGTCGGTGTCATAGACCGGTGCGTACACGGGGATAACCATTTTCTTTGTGACAGGAGCCTGCACAATACCCGTACAAAAGGCTTTCCCCTCGGCTTTTATCATGTTTTCAAGCTCGAGGGCTTTTTCCGGAGTACGGAAGGTCTTGTTTACCGAATCAGGATTGATATGGGCCAGAACATAGGTGTCCCATTGTGCCACGTAAAGACCCTCAATATCATCGTAGCCTTCGCTGAACAGCTTTGTAAAGTCTGTGGCCCGCTTTATATATTCGGGATCATCAGGATGCTTTAAGACTTCACGGATCTCGCTGGCTTTGTAATAGCCGTTGAAATAATCCACGCAGTCTGCGATATATACGTCAACGATTTCTGCACGGTCCTTTGCTATAACCTTCATATCCTGCACTGATTTGTTGTAGAGTATGCGGGTAAGAGAATTATTTAATATAAGAAATAGGATAACCATTGCGGCTATCTCAACCACACCTATTATATAGGCGATCTTAACGCTGACTTTTTTCTGCTTTTTCATATTTCGATTCCCCCAGTATAAAGATTATACCATTATTCATTTAAACAGTAGAGTAGAAATTCTAATATTTCGATTTTATTTAAA
>JAILOD010000308.1 GCA_024691015.1 Lachnospiraceae bacterium | reverse complement strand
GGAGATTTTTGCGTTGATGCCTACAGAGCTCAGATGGGCAGTGATGTTGCTATTGCCAATTCAGGAGGTATCCGTGATAACATCCCTAAAGGTGAGATTACTTATGCAAGTCTGATGAAAGTAAATCCATTTGGAAATATGCTTGGTATGATAGAGGTTACAGGTCAGCAGATCGTGGATGCGCTTGAGTGGGGCGCAAGGGCTTATCCGGAAGAGAGCGGAAGCTTTCTGCAGGTGTCCGGTTTAACCTATGAAATAGATCCTTCGATTCCGGATCCCTGTAAGAAGAATAGCGAAGATGCGTTTGTCGGTATTGAAGGTGAAAGAAGAGTTAAGAATGTTAAAGTCGGTGACGAGCCGATAGATCTTAAAAAGACCTATACCCTTGCCGGGGTTGAGTTTATGCTTTTTGAGAATGGAGACGGCTATACCATGTTTGACGGAGCGAAGGTGCTGCAGCAGGGCTCGATCCTTGATATCCAGGCGCTTATCAATTATATGCTCGCCCAGCCGAATGAAACGGTAGGTGAAGAGTATGCCGATCCTTACGGAAACGGAAGGATCACGATATTAGAAAAATAAGATATTATGAATGATCCCGTCGAGGTTTTGGAATGAAAACCCGGCGGGGTTTTTGTACGGGAAGTCAGCCCGATTGGTGGATATTTGCGTGGCAGGCTTACCATCCCGCACGGATTCAATTCAACCGAAACGTTTCGCGATTTTTTTGGTTTTCTATTGACATATTTAGGGTAATTCATTATAATCATAAATAATTTAAGAGCCAAACAATATGGCTTCTTTTATTTTTTAAACAGAGCGAAACGTTTCGCTCAAAAACAACGAAAACCCACTATATTCATAGAAAACACAATATTTTAATAAACAAAGGAGATCATATGGCTAAACTGCTTCTCGGAATAGACATAGGAACCAGCGCCTGCAAGGTAGCGGCATTTGATACTGACGGGACCGTAGTATATCAGGCAAACGCTCCCTACAAGGTATATTATCCCTCAAGCGGCTGGGCAGAACAGGATGCGGACGAATGGTGGGAAGCAATTGCCGGTGCCGTGAAAGAAGTTATATCCAACGGCAAAATAAATGCAGAAGATATCGCGGGGATTGGCGTTGACGGACAGAGCTGGTCAGCAATTCCCGTAGATAAGGATATTAAGCCCCTCGATCGCACACCCATATGGATGGACACCAGGGCACGAGACATCTGTGAACGTGTAAAGACCGAAGTCGGAGAAGACAACATCTTCAATATCGCAGGAAATGATTTTCTTCCTTCTTATTCAACACCCAAGATGCTCTGGTTCAAAGAAGAAAAGCCCGAGATATACAAAAACACATACAAGTTTTTACAGAGCAATTCATATATCGTATACAAGCTGACAGGAGAGCTTTCCCAGGACAGGATTCAGGGGTACGGCCTTCATCTCGTTAACATGAATACCCTGGATTACGATGATATGATGGCAGAAACACTTGTACTTTCTATTGTCCAGGTTCCTGAACTATTTAACTGTGATGAAACGGTCGGCACTGTTACCAAAGAAGCGGCAGAAAAGACAGGCCTAAAGGCCGGCACACCCGTTGTTGCGGGAGGCCTTGACGCAGCCAGCGGTACACTCGGCGCCGGCGTATATAAAACAGGCGATACTCAGGAACAGGGCGGACAGGCCGGTGGAATGAGCATCTGCACGGACAGTGCTCTCGCACATAAAAAGCTGATCTTAAGCGCACACGTTGTACCCGGGAAATATCTGCTTCAGGGCGGCTCGGTCGGCGGTGGCGGCACCTTAAAATGGTTTAAACAGGAATTCGGAGGAGAGTCATCCTTTGATGAGCTTACGGCTCTTGCAGAAAAGGTACCCGCCGGCTCGGATGGTGTGATCTTCCTTCCGTATATGTCGGGCGAGCGTTCACCCATCTGGGATCCTGACGCAAAAGGCGTATATTACGGGCTTTCATTCGATAAAACAAAGGGACATATGATCCGTGCCACGCTTGAGGGCGTTGCATATTCGCTTGAACATAATCTTAGAACAGCTTATGAAACAGGAATAGAAGTAGGTAGGATGAATGCGATGGGCGGAGCCGCAAATTCAAGGCTCTGGACACAGATAAAAGCTGATGTTACCGGTAAAACCATTCAGGTACCCGCATCTGATACGGCATCCACACTCGGCGCCGCACTTCTTGCAGGTGTCGGCTGCGGAATTTATAAAGACTATGACGAAGCGGTAAATTCAACAATAAAGATCACCCGTGTACAGGAACCTGATATGAAGGCACACGAATTATACAAAAAGCGCATGGAGCTTTATCTCGAGCTTTATGATGATCTTAAAGCCACCTTCGCAAAATATAATTAAAAAAAATAAAAATGTAAACAAGTGCCTCAAAACAGCACAAAATATAAATTTTAGGAGGAACTTATGAAAGCAGGAGTTGTACATGCACCCTTTGATATCAGATACGAAGATATCGATAAACCCAAGGTAGAACCGGGAAAAGTCCTTATCAAGGTTAAATATACCGGTATCTGCGGTTCGGACATCCCGAGAGTAAACGGAGATGCCTGCCACTATTTCCCAAATGTACTTGGGCATGAATTTTCCGGAGTTGTAGAAGAGATCGGAGAGGGCGTAACACGCTTAAAGCCCGGCGACAAGGTATCGGGCGTACCTCTTGTTCCCTGTATGAAATGTCCCGACTGTCAGAAGGGAAATTATTCTCTCTGTAAGCACTACAGCTTCATCGGATCAAGAGAATTCGGAAGCTTTGCCGAATATGTCTGTGTTCCCGAAATGAATGCCGTAAAATTTGATGATGATGTAGATTTTAAAAAGGCAGCATTCTTTGAGCCTGCGGCAGTTGCTCTTCACGGTCTCAGGAGACTTGATTATCAGGGTGGAAAGAC
>JAILOD010000288.1 GCA_024691015.1 Lachnospiraceae bacterium | reverse complement strand
TATCGTGGGAAATATGATGATCACGGTACCTGTTTTTGCCGATGAAGATAATGATGATGTGCAATATGAAGAAGGAGATGTTCAGACGGAGGAAGCACCTGAGCCTGAACCTGAACCGGAGCCGGCACCCGAGCCTGAGCCTGAGCCCGAGCCCGAGCCGGCACCTGCACCTGAGCCGACACCGGAGCCGGAACCGGCTCCTGCGCCTACTCCCGCAGCGGTTCATATGCTTACAACGGATAAGCCCAAGATCAGTTTCGGAACAAAATCATCCTCGGACGGGCTTGAACCCAAGACATTTTTTATTACAAATGCAGGAAACGAAGCAGTAAATCTTAAATGGTCGCAGGTAAATACCTCCAATGCATTTAAGTTAAATATTTTGGGTGATATCAATCAGGCCATTGCGCCTAATCAGTCGCTTCAGTGCTCGATAAGCGTTAAGGAGGGACTTTCTCCCGACGATTATTCAACGACTATCTGTTTCCAGAATGTGAATGACTTAAATTCGCAGGTAACGGTAACCGCATCGATTAAAATTGAAAATGCTTCACCTAAGGTTACGGGAATTTCCATTACACCCGGAAGTGCAAGCGCATCACCCGGATCAACGATCGCTTTCTCAACAAGCGTAAAGGGTGAGAACAATCCGGACACTTCTGTCAGCTGGGCAGTAAGAGGCGCCGGTTCAAGCGGAACGGACATTTCAAATGACGGTGTTTTAAAGATAGGTAAGGATGAGACTTCAAACAATATTGTGGTTGTCGCTTCATCAAAAGCAGACCCTGAATACCAGGCTAAGGCGGATGTAGATATAAGCTACGACAAATTCACATTAACGGTTAATACTTCTCCTTCAAAGGGCGGACGTGCTGCAGGAGGCGGAAGCTTTAAGTCGGGTGAGACACCTACCATAACTGCAGTTCCGAACAATGGTTATGATTTCATAGGATGGGTTAAGAACGGCGGAGACGATATTGTTTCTTACTATAATAATTATACCGTTGATAAGATTACCGGAAATGTAAATTATACCGCGATCTTTGAAAAGGCATCCTGTTATGTTGAGGTTTATTCCGAGCATGAAAGACGAGGATCAGTTAAGGGTGGAGGTCTTGTAGATTACGGCAAGGACGTGACCATCAAAGCTTCACCCAAGAATAGCTGTGCTTTCAAGGGCTGGTATGAAGACGGAAAGAAGATTTCCGATAAAGCGGAATATACGATCAAGAATGTAAAAAGAGATTATAAGCTCATGGCCGTATTCAAATCATCGGATTATACGGTAAATGTAAGTGCTTATCCAAAGGACGGCGGAAAGGTTTCAGGCGGCGGAGATTACTTAGAGGGTGATGACGTTACGCTGAAGGCTGAGAAGGCCAAGGGATATAATTTCAAGGGCTGGTCAATAAATAACAAGATCGTCAGCACCTCGGATAAATACAAGATAAAGGATCTCGACCGTGATATCTCTGTTACGGCCGTGTTCGAAAAAGACGGAGTTAAGACCTATACCATAAATTCCGGACTTGCAAACAAGGGCGGAGTTATTTCTCCTTCCGGTAAGCTCACCGTGGAAGAGGGTGGCGTTGTAACATATATCATCACTCCCGATAACGGTTACAAGATCTATGCCGTTGCGGTAGACGGAAAACAGGTTGGTCCCGTTAATACCTATACATTCTCTTCAATAAAGGGAAATCACGAGATAGCAGTAGCCTTTGCACCTAAGGAGAATTCGGTTAAGCCGGTTAAAATGGATAAGATCATTTCAACCGAAGAGGCACGTGCGATCGCTGTAGCTCAGCTGCAGGAGGGCGGAAGTGAAGCAGGTACTTCTGATGTGGTAACTGCTCCCGGACAGACAACCGCATCTTCTGAATCCAAGATCAAGATAGATCCTCAGGAAGCCAAGAAGGCGGCAGCGGCAAGTACCGAAGAATCAATAGACAGTGAAGAAACAATAATTATTTCCACAGAGGATCAGAACCTTGTGGGAATGGATAATACAGAGGAAATTGTTGAAGAAGTAGAATACAACTATGATACTGCCGGCGGATTCTTCCAGGATATGGATATAACTCCCGAAGAGGCTGAAGCAATAATAGACAGCGGTGATGACAAGGAGCTTATGCAGGCCGCATATGAGAACGGATATATTTCAGTCACCGTTAACAACCAGTACGGCAAAAAGGTTGTTGATCTTTCAGAAGATGAGGATTCACGTGTGAGCCTTTTTGGTCAGAATACATCGGTTACAAATCTTCCGGAGGTTGTAAGCTCTCTGTTTACAAAAGAAGAAAAGATGAGAATGCTTAACGGTGAGGATACGGGTCTTAATTTCAACATTGTTGATGCACCTGCTGTGACTAAGGAAGATGAGAAGGTATCAAATCAGGCTGATGGAGCTGTTCCGGTTAAGTATCTCGATGTTGTTCTTATTAAAACAACAAACGGAGTTCCCCAGGTTGTTCACGAGATTCCCGTAGAGATGGAGATCGTGCTTGAGATACCGGATGATGTTAAGGAGAAGCTGGGAGATAAGGATGCCTGCGTTATCCGTGTCCACGATGGCGAGGCAGCGGTGCTTGAGGATCTGGATTCCGATCCTGATACAATAACCGTCCGTACCGACAGATTTTCTTCATATTCCTTTGCAGCCGTTGGTTCAAACGGACCGGGAATCGTTAAGATAATAATATTTACGGTTGTAGGATTAATTATTATCGGAATATTAGCCTTTCTGGTTATGTTATTCGTAAATAATAACAGAAGAAAACAAAGGCGTAGAAGAAAACAGCTTTAAAGGAGGTTTTTGAAATGGAAAAAAAGATAGATATAAAGGAACTTGAAGCAATATCCGGAGGTTTTACTGAGCAGGCCCCGATCGCTACAAAGGGTAAGAACATTAAATGTCCGAATTGGCAGTCGGAGAAAAAGAGCAGTTTTGCAGATCAGGCAAAGGTTGATCCGAAAACAGGCAGTGTGGAATATCATTGTAATCAGTGCGGAACAGATTTTGTATGTTATGAAAACAATGTAATATTAAAGCAGAACTGGATTGCACTTTGCAATAAAAAGGGTTATAAGTATCCTTATTAATTGTTCGCTAAAGGATATCCAATTAAAAATTAGTACGATATAATAGAGTCAGCCGGGGAGTTTCTCCGGCTGATATCATATTCAGTTTTGCGAAAGAAGGTTCTGCCAATGAAAAAAATCAGGAGTATTGCCGTAATAATACTGAGTCTTTTATTACTGACAGGCTGTAAGTTTGCCAGTGCAAATGAATATCTTGAAGCCGGAGGCCTTGATGTAAAGGTATCCGAGAAGGATGTGGACAAAACCCTCGATAAGATAAACGACACGGCCGATATGGTGTATGAGAAGGGCTCCGTGATCAAGAATGAGATAGAGGTAAATAACGAGGCTCGTAAGGCCTCTGATGAAACCGGAAAAGATGACGAAGAGGATGAGGAGTTTACGGAGTATAAAAAAGCCGACCTTGATAATCTTCAGAACACCGAAAACTTCGCCTGGTATGCGATAGACCATATCTTTAACGGTGAGATAAACGATTCGGGTAAGGCCGTGGGATATCATTATGACGGTATTTCGGATTCCGACGGAGAGATAATAGAGGGCAGTAAGACTGCTCCGGATGAAAACGGAGTTTATACTGCAAAGGTAAGAGTTGCCGGAGTTGATAAGACTTCAAACAAAGGATATTCGTCATTCTATCCTGAGAAGATGAGCCCTCAGGATGTGGTGGATGCCATAAACGAGGCCTATGAGAATAAAGAGGATTTAGGTAACGGGCTTTATGCGGGGCTTACCGATGACGGCATTGAAATAGACATGTATCTCAATTCAAAGGGCAAGATAAAGACCGCGTATCCGGTTAAGGAGGATTGATATGAATTACGAATTCGGTGAGGTTATCCTCCATAATAAAAACCATACAAAGACAAAAAAAAGGATCACACTTAAGGTGGATGAGGTGGGCTACGAGCTGCTTTCGGTATTTGTGTCCTCCGAGCTTAAGAACTTTTATGAGCTTGTGGTGAGGGAGCTTACACAGGTCATTAACGGAGAAGAAGAGAGCAGTGAACTGGCACTTAACCGCTGTGAGCTGATCATAAATAAGGAAAAATGTATTATAAAGGACCTTCTGGGTGAAGAGCCTGAGGACGATGTTGAGATAGAGACAGAGCTCTTAATGAAGATCATAGATGAATGGCATATCAAGATAAACACATAAAAACATCCCCCGTTGCAAAATGTGCACGGGGGATGTTTGATTTACATAAAACAAGATGCTGAAGTCTGTATATATTTTACAGGCTTCTTTTTTATTCGCCTGCCTTAAAAGAGATGATCCAGGGTGCAGGCTGCCTGTCGTAATTGTGACGGCTTGTTACCTTTGATACGGATACCTGGATTATCTCGGGATCCGAGATACAGATCTTTTTGCAGTATTCGATCATTGAAGCGGCAAGCACGAAATCAAGTGTATAAACCACGAATTCCATATGAGGATTAAGCTTAAGCAGGGTTTCTATTTCCTGCTCCATCGAAGCCGAAGCTACGAGCATCGTGATGTCGGGAACGGCAAGGCCTTTAAAGGATTCCTCGTCCACGTGATCTACTATAGTAACGTTGTTGAGACCGAAGCGCTCAACGTTTTCCTCTAAGAGATGGCGGTCGTTTCCGTTATATTCGACTGCGATGATCGCACCCTCTCCATTCAGGATGCCGGATTCAACGACTATTGATTCTCCGGAGATAACGCAGATGTTTTTGCCTTCCTCGATCTGCATCTTGGAAAGGATGATCGCACGGATCTCGGAGCCGACATATTTAACGGAGCCCTTTGCAAGTGCCGAATTATCCATTCCGAATTTGACGGTGGAGCGGGCGTTTGGATTTAAAACCAGCATTCCGGCCGAAGCATTTATTCCGCGGTCTATCATATCACGGAGCATGTTCTCTTTAATGGGACCTGTGGGAGAGCTGCCTTCGTTGTAGATGACCTTGCATTCGCCCAGCCCCGCATTATACATCTTGTAGAAGATATCCTTGTTACCTGCTTCCGTAAAAACAAGCACGCAGCGGTGGGCTTCACAGGCAGGGATGAGATTCTTGTTCTTTCTGGTGATGTCTAAGATCTTTACGTGCTCAAGATCTACATCAGTCTTTTCCGAAAAATACTGAAGCCATTCAATAATACTGTTATTGTTGAATAATCTTTCTTCCATATTTTAATTTTCTCCTTCTCCTTTAGACTGTTTAATGCTTATCAACGGGCACATTTATAAAGCAGATCTTCCCAGCGGTTGTCGACCTCCTGCTGGAAGGCGACGATAAGATCTTCATTGCCGGGCTTGAACATATGCTTGAAGCGGCCCTGGACACGGAGGAATTCCTCGATAGGGAGCTTCTTTTTGGGTTCGTAGGAAAGAGTCCATTTACCGTGATCCACCTCGAAAAGAGGCCAGTAGCAGGTGTCTATGGCGAGCTGGCAGATCTTCATTACATCGGCGGTATCGTATCTCCAGCCTCTGGGACAGGGAGCCAGCATATTGAGGAAGGCAGCGCCTTCGGTATAAATAGCACGCTCACTCTTGGTATGTATATCCCTGAAATCCTTTGTGAAGGTGGTCTGAGCAACATAGGGTACATAGTGCTCGGCGATTATCGATGAGAGATCTTTTCTGCGCTGTATCTTTCCGTTTGAAGCCTTGCCGACCGGGGTTGTTGTGGTATCTGCGTACATTGGAGTTGCGCTTGATCTCTGTATACCCGTATTCATGTATGCACCGTTATCGTAGCAGACATAGACCATATCGTGGCCTCGCTCCATGGCACCCGAAAGAGACTGGAAGCCGATGTCGTATGTGCCGCCGTCACCGCCGAAGGTGATGAATTTGTAATTTACGTCTTCGGGAATACGTCCGCGCTTTTTAAGAGCCTTGTAGGCGGTTTCAACGCCGCTTAAGGTAGCTCCCGCATTTTCGAAGGCATTGTGGATGTAGCTGTCCTCCCAGGCTGTGTAGGGATAGGTGTAGGTTGATACCTCAAGACAGCCCGTTGCGTTACCAATAACGGCCCTGTCGCCCTCGTGAAGGGCACGCAGCACCGCACGGACTCCGATGGTGGCTCCACAGCCGGCACACATCCTGTGGCCGGGAGTCAGCCTCTCGGGCTTATTCATTATTTCCTTTAAATTATATCCTGCCATTATTTATCTCCTCAATTACTTTCTTTAGTACGAAGATTGATATATCTGTGTTGCTTGTATTTTTTTCCGTTTTCAACGATGTCCTTTAATTCATCAAAGATCTCGTAGACATTTTCCACCATGAAATCGCGGCCTGCGAGACCGTAGGTATAGCAGACAGCTTCCGTATAGACCTTAGCCTCAAAGAGACCTGCACGGACCTCGCTTGATAAGGGGCCGCCATGGCCGTTATAGCTTTCGCAGCGGTCCATAATGGCGATTGCCTTTGCATTCTTTACGGCTTTGGCGATCTCTTCTGCTGGGAAGGGACGGAAGACTCTGAGCTTTAAGACTCCGACCTTGCAGCCCTTTTCGCGAAGATCGTCAACGGCCTGCTTTGCTGTACCGGCAGCAGATCCCATAATGATCATGATGTAATCGGCATCCTCTGTTCTGTATTTTTCAAAGAAATCAAAGCCGCGGCCGAAGACCTTGCGGTAGCGCCCGGCAACCTCCTTTATGACTTCCTTTGAATTTTCCATGGCCTCTTCCTGGGCCTTGCGTGCCTCCATAACGTAATTACTGATGGCGTAGGGACCGATGGCTATGGGCTCACCGGTATTTAAAAGAAATTCCTCGGGATGATATTCTCCTACGAAATCCTTAACATCCTTATCATCGTTAAGCTCTATATTCTGAACGGCATGAGAGGTTATGAAACCATCCTGGCAGACCATTACCGGAAGGTGAACTCTTTTGTCCTCGGCAATGGGATAGGCCTGGATGTAATTATCGTAGGCTTCCTGATTGTTTTCCGCATAGATCTGGATCCAGCCGGTGTCTCTTGCACCCATTCCGTCTGTGTGGTCACAGTTGATGTTTATGGGGCCGGAGAGTGTTCTGTTTACGAGTGTCAAAACACAGGGCATTCTGTTGGATGCAGCAAGCAGGAGTTCCTCCCACATAAGGGCAAGTCCGCAGGAAGACGTAGCCGTCATGCTTCTTGCTCCTGCCGCCTCTGCGCCGATGGTTGCAGACATAGAGGAATGCTCGCTTTCAACGGGAATAAACTCAGTATCCATTTCGTTATTTGCAATATAGGTGGAAACTAACTGCGGTATCTCTGTTGAAGGTGTGATGGGGAAGGCCGGCATCACATCGGGATTAACCTGTCTGATTGCATAAGCAACAGCTTCGTTTCCGCTCATTCGGTCTTTAGTTGACATAACATTATCCTTTCGTTTCAGGGTCTACCGGGTCAACGCCCTCAACCATTGTGATCGCACCGAAGGGGCAGGCCTTCTCACAGATGCCGCAACCCTTGCAGTGATCGTAATCGAAGTCTGATCTTTTTGAGTCTTTAACGGGAATGCAGCCATCCGGACAGACGGGAGCACAGAGCAGACATTGTTTACATAAATCTTTGTGAAAAACAGGTGTGTTTGTTCTCCATTCGCCGGTGTTGAAGTCTTTTGCGGTTCCTCCGGCAAACATTATGAGGCCCTCGGTTAAGTCCTCATAGGGAGTGCTTTCATTGATATTATTTACGTCGGTTCTCATTTTTTCCTCCGTTTATTTATGAAACCTTAAGGGCGTCAAAGGTCATGGTCAGTGCTTTCATATTTCCTTCAATGACCTCGGGTTTTTTTGCGAATTTGTGCTCGTAGGATGAGCGCATTTCGGTTATGAATTTATCGCGGTCCATTACTCCACTCACGGCAACCGTAGCGGCAAGCATGGGCGAATTGGGGAAATATCTGCCGAGGGCTTCTTCGGAGATCTTACGCGCATCGATGGTATAGACCTTTCCTTTGAAGCCTTTTAAATGAGGTTTGATCTCCTCTACGCTCTTAGGGGTGTTGATGATGATGGAGCCGTTTTCCTTAAGACCGGCCGTTACATCAACGGAATTCAGAAGTGTCTCGTCCACCACGACAACGAGGTCGGGGGTGTAGATGTTGCTGTGAACACGGATGTCTGACTTGGAGATCCTGTTAAAAGCGGTGATGGGCGCACCCATTCTCTCGGGACCGTACTCGGGAAAGCCCTGAACATAGGCTCCTGTTTTAAAACAAACGTCAGCTAAGAGGAGGGCAGCAGTCTTTGCTCCCTGGCCGCCGCGTCCGTGCCAGCGGATTTCAATTTTTTCAGTATTCATGATGATTTCTCCTTACAAAGGAATAATATAGTTGAAATTTGCGTATTTTTCAATAGGAATGATAAAATCCCCTGCCTTTGGAATCAAGTGCGCAGGGGATTTTATAAGCGGTATTATTAATGTATTCAGGGTTTGAAGTCCCTTATTACCCTTAGTGCAGGAAGGACATTTCCGTCATAATCGAAGAGGGCCTGATTAGCCCATTCGTTTCCGCAGGGGCCGGGATCATTCATATATTCAAGTGAGGCCTGTGTGGCCCAGCCTGAACCGGGGACGGGGATCCATCCGCCCTCCCACCAGAAGAAACCGCGTCCTTTTTTATCCGGTACCGCCTTTATGCGGTTTAAAAGGTCCAAAGTGAAATCAGCCTGTCCCTGTTTTGTCATTGGGTATTCAACCTTTTCGGCAAGAGAGGGCTTTGTGGCATAACCCTTTCTCTCGTTTGCGGGCAGTTTTTCGTAAGAGGCGTAATCTTCCATGGTAAAGCCCATTGAAACCTCTGCTATAACTATGTCTTTTCCGTATCTTTCAGCTATATCCTTCATATTAAAGGAAAGCTCTTCAAGGCTGCCGTGCCAGAAGGGATAATAGCTCATTCCGATAACATCGAAGGGAGCACCGTCATTAGCAAAATAATTATCGAACCAGGTTCTGTACAGTTCGTTGTTTCCTCCGTTATCCAGATGGATCATCAGCGGAACCGAAGGGAAGATGCTGTGAGCAGCCTTTAAACCTGCGCTCACAAAGTCACGTATGTTTTTGTAGGAAGGGGTTTTTCCGTCGGGCCATAGCAGACCGTTCGTAAGCTCGTTTCCGATCTGGATCATATTTACCCTGACGTTTGCGTCCCTGTAGCGCATAAGCTCATTACAGGTAAAATCATAAACGGCTTTTGCAAGCTCTTCTTTATCAAGATCCATCCAGGCTTTTGGTTTTATCTGCTTTCCCGGATCAGCCCAGAAATCGCTGTAGTGAAAATTAAGAAGAACACCGAGACCGGCTTCTGTAACCTCTTTGGCTATCTTAAGCGAAGTATCGGGATCATTGTTACCGGCGCCGTAGGACTTGCCGTCAGTGCTTTTCGGATCGTTCCATATCCTGATCCTTATCGTGTCTACATCGTAGGAGCTTACTATTTCAAGAATGTCTTTTTTCTGTCCGTTATCATAGTAGCAGGCGCCAAGCTTTTCCATTTCGTCAAGTGTTGACAGGTCTATGCCTTTAAAGTATCTCATATGCTTATTTCCTTTATTGTGTGCTTTGCTGAAGAACAACCTGATAGTTAGAGAGCGTTCTCGGGTTTACTTCCTTTTTGTCGATCATATCCAGTAAGGTCTGGGCTGCCCTTCGCCCAAGGGCTCTGTCGTCGAACCTTAGGGATGTAATGGAAGGGTTGACGTTTTCAAGTACCGCGCTGTCGTAAAAGGAGGCGATCTTCAGATCGGAAGGGATATTTATATTCTGCTCCTTACAGGCATTAATAACGTTGCCGCATATGGAATCATCCATACAGATAATGCAATCAGTCTTTTTTTCGTACAGCTCCTTAACGATATCGGAAACCTGTTCGAGAGTTGAGATGTTGAAATATGTCAGTGAAGTGTCCATCTTTTTTCCGAAATCCCTGAATGCGGCCGAATAACCTTCGTATCTTATTGTGGTGATCACGTGGTTTTCGTCTCCGCCGATAAGAGCGATGCTTTCAAAGCCTTTTTGCAGAAGGATCATTGTGAGCTCCCGACAGGCCTTGAAATGATCGTTATCAACAGTGATGATCGAGTTGTCTATGGTATTTCCTATGGCAACAAACGGAAGGCCTTTTTCATTAAGATACTCACAAGCCTTGTCTTCAATAAGGGTACGGGTAAGGATAACGCCGTCTATCTTGTTGTTTGTTATCAGCCGTTCGAGCTGGTGGATATCGTTATTCTTCATCATGCAGACGATGATATCGTTGTCGTTTGCCGAAGTGATCTCGTCTATTCCTATAAGACATCGCTGGAAGAAAGGAAGATCTACGATCGAATACTCCTTGGGCCATACAACGGCAATGTTAAAGGTCCTTTTTTTGGCGAGACCCTGAGCGAGGCTTGAAGGCCTGTAATTATGAAGATCTATGTATTCCATGACCTTTGCGCGTGTTGCATTGCTTATCCTGCCCTTTCCGGAGATTGCCCGGGATACTGTTGTTTTAGATATGTTAAGGGCCTCTGCTACATCGTCTATTGTAATACGTTCTGTGCTCAAATACTTCTACCCCCCCTTTTTTTTGTATACGAAAGGTATGCTGAAATTGATGGTTTGATCAATATGCGCAAACGGTTTCTTCAATATATTATCATTTCCGCAGATACAGGTCAATCGGAAACGATAAAATAAAAAATCTTAAATGCGTGAAGATAAAAGCTTTTACGAATAAATCGGCATATATTGTGTCTGCGCAACTTATAATAAAGATAACAAGTTGAGTTGCGCAATGGAATAGTGAAAATAGATAAAAAACAGGGTCAATTATTGGATATTTATACCATATTGACAATAAAAAAAGCATGTGATAAAGTCGGATTATAGACAACCGATTGCGCAAATCAAAAACACTAAACAAAAACTATATTAAAAAGTTAAACGGAGGAAGAAAAAATGAAAAAGAAGATCGTGAGTATTTTACTTTCGGTAACTATGGCGGGAATGCTTCTCGCAGGATGTGGTTCAAGTGCGGCACCGCAAGCACAGGCTCCCGCAGAAGGCGGCGATGCACCGGCAGCAGAGAGCGCACCTGCCGATGCGGCAGAAGCTGATGCAGCGGCTGATGCAGCGGCTGATACAGGTGCTGCTGCAGGGGGAGACAACACATTGACCGTATGGGCCTGGGACCAGAACTTCAACATTTATTCAATAAATGAAGCTGCAAAGATCTATCAGAGAGAAAATCCTGATTTCAAGCTTGAGGTAGAAGAGGTATCCTGGGATGATCTTCAGACAAAGCTTGGAACTATCCTCGGAGCAGGTAATTACGATCAGCTTCCCGATATAATGCTTATGCAGGATTTTGCATTCCGTAAATATGCAATGCAGTATCCCGATATGTTCACTGACATCACAAATTCCGGAATCGATTTTTCACAGTTTGCCGCAGGTAAGCTTTCGGCTTCAACAGTAGATGGAAAGAACCTGGGAATTCCTTTTGATAACGGTGCAGAGATAGCATGCTACAGAAGCGATCTTCTTGAAGAAGCCGGATACACTGTAGATGATCTTACAAACATCAGCTGGACTGATTTCAACAGGATCGGAGAGGATGTTCTTAAGAAGACCGGTTACAGCCTTTTCTCAACACAGGCAGGCTCGGCTGATATCATAATGCAGATGATGCAGTCCGCAGGAGCTTCTATCTGGAATGATGACGGAACCCCCAACATTGCAAATAACGCTACATTAAAGACCTGCATGGAAACCTACAAGATGCTTTTTGATTCGGGCGTTATGGCAACAGCAAACAGCTGGGATGAGTATATTGCAACCTTCACATCGGGAAAGACACTCGGAACCATAAATGGCTGCTGGATCCTTGCATCTGTTCAGTCTGCTGAGGATCAGTCCGGAAAATGGTCAATGACAAATATGCCTTCACTTGCAGGTGTTAACGGAGCTACAAACTATTCAAACCAGGGCGGATCAAGCTGGTTTATCACCTCTAACTGTAAGAATGTTGAACTTGCTTCTGACTTCTTTGCAAAGACCTTTGCCGGCAGCGTAGAGCTTTATGAGACTATTCTTCCTACAGCAGGAGCACTTTCAACCTGGACACCTGCAGGAGATTCGGATGTTTATGCACAGCCTTCGGAATTCTTTGGCGGACAGGCGATCTTTAAGGATATCACTGATTATGCTTCAAAGGTACCTCAGTGGGATATGGGTGTTTACTACACAGAGGCAAATACAGCTCTTGCCACAGCGGTTACAAACGTAGTTAACGGCGGAAACATCGATGAAGAGCTTCAGACCGCTGAAGATACCGTAAACTTTGATATGGGTAACTGATAGGAAACAAGTAGCGAAAACTATAAAAACCCTTAGATAAGGCGCCGGGTCCTCCGGGATCCGGCGCTGTTTCTGTAAAGAAGGAGGTAAAAATGAATTCAAAAAGATCGGGCATGGGACTGAATGCAAGACGAAATTTTGAAGGCTGGCTCTTTCTGGTCCCTGCCGTTGTTTTGATAGTCTGTATGAGTCTGATCCCTGCGGTAATGGCATTTGTAACCAGTTTCACAACCGGAACCGGAGCAAATACCCAGTGGGGCGGCTTGTCAAACTATATGAGGATTTTAAAAGATAAGGTATTTCTTCAGTCAATAAAGAACTGTTTCTTTTATCTGATCATACAGGTTCCGATAATGCTGGTGCTGGCCCTTATCCTGGCTTCAATGCTCAATAATCCGAAGCTTAAATGCAAGGGAATATTAAGAACCTGCATTTTCCTTCCCTGCGCAACCTCTCTGGTTGCATATGCGATAATCTTCAGAACCCTGTTTGCAACAGACGGACTTATAAATCTCGTTCTGACAAGTATAGGGATCTTGAATGCACCCTATAATTTCCTTGCTCATCCCCTAAGTGCGAAGATCGTTATTATAATTGCTCTTATATGGAGATGGACGGGATACAATATGGTGTTTTATCTGTCAGGTCTTCAGAACATAGATTATTCGGTGTATGAGGCCGCACGTATTGACGGAGCTTCACCCTTCCAGATTTTTACAAAGATAACCATTCCGCTGCTTAAGCCGACCATCCTTCTGACAGCGATAATGTCGACAAACGGAACGCTGCAGCTTTTTGATGAGTCTGTGAACCTGACAAACGGAGGTCCCGCGAACGCAAGTATAACAATGTCGCATTATATTTATAACCAGACCTTCCAGGGTGTTCCGAAATTCGGTTACACCTCGGCCATGTCATTTCTGATCCTGTTCATGGTAGCTGTTCTTGCCTTTATTCAGATGAAAGTAGGTGATAAGCGTGACTGATAAAACCAGAACCCTGTGCTCATATATTGTTCTTATACTGACGGCGGTCATTTCCGTATTCCCTCTTATCTGGATGGTGATAGCTGCCACGAATTCCAGTGTGGATGTTATAGCAGGAAAGCTGACTCCCGGTTTTAAATTCATAGAAAACTATCAGAACCTTTTAGCCAATCAGGACATATACAGAGGTCTGTTTAATTCCTTTAAATATTCGATAGTGCAGACCGTGGTTTCGATCGTGATCTGTTCTCTTGCAGGCTATGGCTTTGAGGTATATCACGACAAATATAAGGATGCTCTTATGGGTGTTATCCTTATGTCAATGATGATCCCGTTTGTTTCAATGATGGTTCCGCTGTTTCGTATGTTTTCCGCGGTTAACCTTCTTAATACAACGATCGGATTTATTCTTCCGAGTCTGTCAACGCCGTTTCTTATAATGCTGTTCCGTTCATCGGCCAGATCCTTCCCGATGGAAATGATAGAAGCGGCCAGGATTGACGGTCTGGGTGAATTCCAGATTTTTGTAAAGATGTTTGTACCTACAATGAAGTCAACCTATGCGGCAGCTATCACGGTTACGTTTATGAATGCATGGAACAATTATATCTGGCCGAAGGTTATAATGCAGGATTCATCCTCACAGACCATGCCTATGATGATATCCAACCTTACCAGCGGGTATTTCACGGATTACGGAATGCTGATGCTGGCGGTATTTATCACAACACTTCCCACGGCCGTTCTGTTCCTTTTCATGCAGAAGAATTTCAGGGAAGGTCTTACAGGTTCAGTAAAGGGTTGATCCTGATAAAAGTTGTATAAGGCTTTTATCAGATCGGATAATAGATAAAAGAGGGTAAAATAATGAGTGAATTTATAGTAAATATAATCCATCGCCCGGAGCTTGCGCCCGAATATGCGGAAAAGGTCACCGGACAGGGAAAAAAGGATGATATAGGCAGGAAGTCTCTTCTGAACGAATCAACTGAAATATTCAGATTTCAGCAGGACACTGCCCATAAAAACGGACTGAAAACAACAATACAGATAACATACGCTTCGCTGTTTTCGCAGGAAATAGTGGATGCAGTAAAGGAAGATCACGATAAATACGGGGATGAGATCGCACTGTCGCTTCTCGGCCTCCCCTGTAAGGAGTTCAGAGAAAAATACAGGACGAAGGATTTCTGTATCTGGATGTTTTCGATGGAACAGAAGAAACAGATAGTTGATGATGTCTTCGGCAAGTTCTATGAGAAATTCGGCTTTTATCCCGAGTCTACAGGTTCTTATTATATGGATGCGGAGCTGATAAGCTATATTAAGGAAAAATACCCGACGGTGAAATGTGCTGTTGCCACCTGTTGGGAGGAAGGTCCGAAGGCTTATCATACCTGCAATAATTCGTGGTATACATTCATGGATGGTGGTCCGTGGAATCCCTGGATCCCTTCAAAATACAATACGCATGTGCCCGCTTCCTGTAAGGATGACGACAGTGGTATAGTTGCGATCCCTCATCTGTCAAGAGACCTCATTGCCTGCTATGACGGAAACGGTTCCAATTTTGGTACTCATCCGCAGAATGTTCTGAGAGGAATGATATATCAGGACGGAGAGTATCCGTATCTTTACAATGTGATCGACCAGTACAGAGCACTTGAAAAATACAATAACGGATATTCGTATAACATGATGTTTGTAGGTCCCGGATGGCTGAATAAAATGGGACGATGGGAGGCTCCCTACGAGCTCCTTGCCAAGTCCTACGAGGACGGCATGGCCTATTACGGTAAGCTAAAGAAAGAGGGGAAGCTTATCGACATGACAATGGCAGAGTTTGCGGATTATTTCAGGAAAAAGAAGAGCTATACCGAGCCTGAGTGTGCTCTGTGGAGAGACATTCTGTACGGCTCGAAAAAGCAGTATTTCTGGTATTGCGATCCCGATATGAGAGTGGGAATGAACATGGATCAGGGCGGTGCTATCTTTGATCTTCGTCCTTATGCCGCAAAGCTTAACATACCCGTGGGTATAGGAACCGGTAATCCGACAAATGCATCTTATCCCTTCCTTATTCAGGATAAATACAGGGCAGGATATTTTACACATTATGCCGGAGAGGGAACGATAAAAAGCGCAAAGTTCTCTTATGGCGGTGAAGAGGTGGATCTCTGCCTTGAACGTACCAAGGGACATTATTCAAAAGAGAGGAAGGACACGATACTGACTCTTGATCCGGTTGATGTTGTATTTGGAGATCTTACGGTTGTTGTCCAGAGCAGATTTACCTTTACGGAGGGTTCATCGGAGATAAAGGTGGAAAGGATCATAAAGGATATTTCCGATGAAAGCAAAAAGGTGCATCTCAATGAATATATCACCTTCTGCTACGGTACAAATGAGTATTCTGAGGATATGAGCGATATTACTCTTTGCGTGAAAAATGAAAAAGAGGAAAAGACGCTTAAATATGAATATCTCTGCAGAGAGGAATACCTTGAAGGGGCAAACGAGGCCTCGGCGGTTATTCCGCAGGTTAATACAAAGGTTCTGGTTAAATGCTCCGATAAGGCGGCGGTTGGATATTATAAAGAAGGATATGCCTTTTCACCCATGGTTACTTTGGGGTATGAAAAGGAGCTTGCGAAAGGGGAGGTGTTTACAACATGGCTCAGGCTACAAAAGGCAGATTGAATTACAGATGTCCGTCATGCTTTGTGAGAGATATAGACGTTGACATGTTTTACGACAGTGAAAAAAAGGAGTATTATTGTCTAAGGTGCCAGTATACGGGGAGCGAAGAAGATGTACTCGAAAAAAACCGGATGGCACGCTTTCGTTACAAGGACATGTTGAAGCGATTCACGGATTTTGAAGATTTTGAGGACTAAAATATGGAGAGACTTTTTTCGAAGGATCAGGTAGACAAGATTTTATACGGCGGCGATTACAATCCCGAGCAGTGGGATGAGAAGACCAGGAATGAGGACATGGTGCTTTTTAAGAAGGCCGGAATTGATGTGGTGACCTTAAACGTCTTTAACTGGGCGCTGCTTCAGAGGGATGAGACAACCTATGACTTTTCGCTTCTGGATGAGACCGTTGACAGGGTTAGTGAAAACGGGATGAAGATATGCATGGC
>JAILOD010000270.1 GCA_024691015.1 Lachnospiraceae bacterium | reverse complement strand
CAAAACGAATTCCATAAGAAGACGGGCATAAATTGCGGCATCCGGGACCCCGGTATTTTCTAATTTATGTGAACCAAAATCCAATGCTTCCTTTACCGTCATGCTTCCTTTTGAACCTCATCCATATCACTGACAGTTTTTTCAAGCTTCAATCCGAAATTTTCGTTGAGATATTCTCTCCAGTCAAAGATGGAATCCACGCTTTTTATACCTACCTCTATCATTTCATCATCCGGCTCACTGGTGGTCAGCGCCTGCATTGCAAGCCCCGGCATTGATAAAACCCTTGTAAAGGGATTGTCAAATTTACCCGAAAGCCTTATAAACTCATAAGACACTGCAGCGATAAGAGGTATGAGCACAATACGAAGTACAACCTTTAACATCCTGTCAGGTGTGTCTATTAATGCAAAAAACAATATTGATATCACCATTACATATAACAGAAAGCTTGTGCCGCAACGCCTGTGCTCTTTCGAGGACGAACGTACATTTTCAACCGTAAGAGGCTTTCCGCTTTCTATACAGTTGATACATTTATGCTCAGCTCCGTGATACATAAACACTCTCTTTATATCATTCATCATTGAAATTGCCTTTATGTAAGCTATAAAGATCAACAGCCTTATCACGCCTTCCACAAGCGCCAGAAGATGAGGATTCGGGATATACTTCTCAAACAGAAGAGATGCAAAATAGGGGATCACCATAAAGAGACCTATGGCTATGATCATGGCGATTATCATGACCACGGTTGTCATTATCATCTCCCCTGCGGACTTTTTATCTTTTTCTTCAGGCTTTTTTTCGGGCTTCTTCTCACCGTCCTTTTCGTCTTCTTCCACAAAAAAATCTGCGGAGAAATTAAGGGCCTTTAGCCCTAAGACAAGTGAATCCACAAAGCTTATGACTCCCCTTAAAAGCGGGATCTTCTTTACGGTATCCGAAGGAAGCAGACCTTTGTATTCATCTGTCATGACCTCTATCTCACCGTCACTCTTTCTTACCGCAACGGCATAATTATCTCCGTTTCGCATCATTACGCCCTCCATTACGGCCTGGCCTCCGATGCCCGAATATTTTCTTTTACAGCTGGTTTCTTGACTCATAAAAACTCCTCTTGGGCTTTAGCCCGTACTATTGTTTCTAAAAAGAAAAGACCGTCACTTATAAAAGTGACGGTCGGAAAATTACTGCTTATTTAAGTCCATACTTCTTGTTGAACTTCTCTACACGTCCATCAACTCTGGCCGTCTTCTGCATTCCTGTATAGAAGGGATGGCATTTGGAACAGATCTCGACTCTGATCTCGGGCTTTGTTGAACCTGTAGTGAATGTGTTTCCACAGTTGCATGTTACTTTTGCCTCATAATACTGAGGATGAATATCTGCTTTCATAATTCTCACCTTTCCGTCCGCCGTAGATTTCCAACCTGCGGCTGTAAATAAATTTTAAATATACAGCTTTGACATTCTATCACAGTATCCTTAACAATGCAAGTATTTATTTGTTACTGTTCATACCCGATCCACGCACAAGCTGCTTAGGCTACGGGGCAATACAATTATTTTAATAAAACCTCTTTTTAACGTATTCGGCAAATTCACGATTATTCCGTGTTTTACTGAAAAGGTCTATAATGCGCTCTACCGAATCATCACTCTTTATACCGTTTACTGCCTTGTGAATGATATCCGTAGCCTCCTGTTCCTCATCTGTAAGTAAGAGATCGTCTCTTCTGGTGCCGGATTTCTGAATATCTATAGCCGGGAAAACTCTCTTTTCCTGAAGCTTTCTGTTAAGCACCATTTCCATGTTACCGGTGCCCTTAAATTCCTCGTATACCACATCATCCATCTTGCTGCCTGTTTCCACAAGTGCTGTGGCAAGAATGGTAAGAGATCCTCCCTCTCTCATATTTCTGGCTGCACCGAAAAAGCGCTTCGGCATATGAAGTGCCGCCGGGTCAAGACCTCCGGACAGGGTTCTTCCCGAAGGCGGGACCGTAAGATTATATGCTCTTGCAAGTCTGGTAATTGAATCCAACAGTATCATTACGTCCTCGTGAAGCTCCACAAGTCTTCTGGCTCTTTCGATAACCATTTCCGATACTCTCTTGTGATGCTCGGGGAGCTCGTCAAAGGTTGAATAAATAACCTCCACATTCCTTCCCTCGATGGACTCCTTTATATCAGTAACCTCCTCAGGTCTTTCATCTATAAGCAGGATAATAAGATGAATGTCGGGATTGTGCTTTGTAACCGATTTTGCCACCTGCTTTAAAAGCGTTGTCTTACCGGCTTTGGGAGGAGAAACAATCATTCCTCTCTGTCCTTTACCTACAGGGGATATGATATCCATGATCCTCATGGCAACATTTCCATCTCCGGTTTCCAGCTTTATCCTCTCGTTAGGGAAGACCGGTGTCATATCCTCAAAATTAGGACGCTTCTGTATTTCCGACGGGTGAAGACCATTAATGCTCTTTACATAGAGCAGAGCCTGAAACTTCTCATTCTGTGTCTTAACCCTTGTATTCCCGACAATTATATCTCCGGTCTTTAAATTAAACCTTCTTATCTGGCTGGGTGCCACATATACATCGTTTTCTCCGGGAAGATAGTTTTCGCATCTTATAAAGCCATAGCCATCAGCCATAACCTCCAATATACCGTTTGCTATCTCACCTGAATCGAGTGCTTCCTTCTCGGGAGAAATGCTTTCGGAAGAAGCCTCGTTTTCATTCTTCTTTTCTCCTGATTTTATTTCTTCGGAATTTTTTTCATCAGACCTTGCTTCTTCGGATTTCTTCTCTTTTTTCTTAGGCTCTTCACCGCTCTTTTCCTCAGCTGCAGGAGCAGAAGCCGTATTTTCCTTCGATTCTTCTTTCTTTTTTGACGTACCGGCAGTGGTCTTTTTCGGGCGTCCCGGCTTTTTCTCGGCAACTTCCTTTTTTTCTTCTTTAGGAGCAGCTTTTTTCTCTTTTTCGCTTTGCTTTTCCTTTTCATCTTCAGCACACAAAAGGTCTATAAGCTCTGCCTTCTTCATGGTAGAAATACCCTTGATGCCTCTGGTCTTTGCAAGTTCTCTTAACTGCAATAATGGAAGTGTATTTAACTTCTCCCGCATAAAATCCTCCGTATAAAAAAAATTTAAATGATCTCTGGGAATTAAAATAGAATGGTTTTCTGATTTTGAACTGATCTAACTCTTCTGATATTCTGGATTATAAATCAAACAAAAATAATCTGCAAGATAAAACTATTCCGCCTCTCTCTTTATTTTTTCCATGTGTTCTTTTATCTTCTTTTCGTAGCCCATATCCGTCGTATGGTAGAATTCACGTCCCGTGAGTTCATATGGCAGATACTGCTGCTTTACATAGTGATTCTTAAAATCATGGGCATAAAGATATCCCTGCTCTCTCTCATCCCCGTAGGAATCCGCATGAACATTCTGAAGATGTCTGGGTACTGCTCCGTTTACTTCGTTTTCTACGGTTCTAAGTGCATCTCCGATCGCCATATAGGAAGCATTGCTTTTAGGTGCTGTGGCAACGTATATGGCCGCCTCCGAAAGGATAATGCGGCCTTCCGGCATACCCACTCTTTCCACGGCAAGTGCCGCATTTGTGGCCACCACCAGAGCCTGCGGATCCGCAAGTCCAACGTCTTCCGCAGCACAGATCATAATCCGGCGCGCTATAAATTTAACATCTTCACCGGCATAAAGCATACGTGCAAGGTAATACACCGCCGCATCGGGATCGGAACCCCTCATGCTTTTTATGAAGGCCGAGATGGTGTCATAGTGATTTTCGCCTTCCTTATCGTATTTTAACGCCCTCTTCTGTATGCATTCCGCAGCAACCTCCAGGGTTATATGAATGTGACCGTCATCAGCCTTGGGCGTAGTCATAACTGCAAGCTCAATGGCGTTTAAGGCCGATCTTGCATCTCCGTCACAGAAATTGGCAATAAATTCTATTGCATCCTCATCAGCAACGGCATTAAAGCTTCCGGCGCCTTTTTCCTTATCCGTTACCGCCCTTTTTAAAAGCTCCTTAATATCATCCACGGACAGCTTTTTAAGCTCAAAGATCATCGATCTTGAAAGCAGGGCAGAATTAACCTCAAAATAGGGATTTTCCGTTGTGGCCCCTATAAGGATAATAGTCCCATCCTCTACATAAGGCAGAAGAAAATCCTGCTGCCCCTTATTAAAACGATGTATCTCGTCTATAAAAAGGATGGTCTTGTTGCCATGCATCCCCATAATATTTTTAGCCTCAACTATTGCCTCCTCCATATC
>JAILOD010000261.1 GCA_024691015.1 Lachnospiraceae bacterium | reverse complement strand
TATATAGGAATAAAGGGTGACATCAGGGTCAGAAAGCTTATCCGCTATGATGTGGAAAATGTAAGCGATAAGATCTTCAAAGAAGCAAAGATCAGTGTCTTCTCGGAGCCTCCTGTAGATGAGATCTACGATGATGAATTCCCTCATGAGAAAAATGACAAAATCTTCAGCGTGGAACCTCTTCCCGGACAGTTTGATCAGAGAGCGGATTCGGCGGTTCAGTGTCTGGAGTTCTTGGGTTGCAAGGAAAAGCCTGTGATCATCAGTGCCGATGTGTATTGCATATCCGGTTCGGTTACGGATAAGGATATCAAAAAGATCCGCGATTATGTTATGAACCCGGTTGATTCAAGAGTGGCTGATGAGAAAAAGCCCGAGACTCTTGTTATGAAATATGATGAGCCCGATGATATAAAGTATCTTGACGGCTTCGTTTCATTAAAGGATGCAGAGCTTAAAAAGCTTTATGAATCCTTCGGTCTTGCAATGACCTTCAAGGATTTCAAGCATATTCAGAATTATTTTTCCAAGACGGAGAAGAGAGATCCTTCAATGACTGAGATCAGGGTTTTGGATACCTACTGGTCAGATCATTGCCGTCATACCACCTTCCTTACCGAGTTAAAGGACATCAAATTTGACAAAGGCTATTATCTTGAGCCTGTCAAAAAGTCATATGAAAAATATCTCGAAACCAGAAAAGATCTTTATGCCGGAAAGAGTGATAAATATATCTCACTTATGGATATGGCGCTTATCGGCATGAAAGCCTTAAAGAAGGCCGGCAAGTTAGAGGATATGGAAAAATCCGATGAGATAAATGCCTGCTCCATCGTGGTGCCAATTGAGATAAAGGGCTTTGACGGAAAGAAGAGAAAAGAAGAATATCTCATCATGTTCAAGAATGAAACGCACAATCATCCCACGGAAATTGAGCCCTTCGGTGGTGCCGCAACCTGTCTTGGCGGAGCAATAAGAGATCCGCTTTCGGGACGTTCCTATGTATATCAGGCAATGAGGATCACCGGCGCGGCAGATCCCACTCTTCCCGTTACAAAGACCATGAAGGGCAAGCTTCCCCAGAAGAAGCTGGTTCGTGAGGCAGCCCATGGTTATTCATCCTATGGTAATCAGGTAGGACTTGCCACGGGGTATGTCCATGAGATATATCATCCGGACTATGTGGCAAAACGTCTGGAGATCGGTGCGGTTATGGGAGCTGCTCCCAAGGCCAATGTCATTAGAGGAAACAGTGAACCGGGAGATGTTGTCATCCTTCTCGGCGGACGTACGGGACGTGACGGCTGCGGCGGTGCAACCGGGTCTTCAAAGGTTCATACCGAAGCTTCACTTACCCAGTGCGGAGCAGAGGTTCAGAAGGGTAATGCACCCACTGAAAGAAAGATACAGAGACTCTTCCGCAGAAAGGAAGCTTCTCTTCTTATAAAAGTCTGCAACGATTTCGGAGCCGGCGGAGTTTCGGTTGCGATAGGTGAGCTTGCAGACGGGCTCGAGGTGGATCTGGACAAAGTTCCCAAGAAATATGCAGGCCTTGACGGAACAGAGCTTGCCATTTCCGAATCACAGGAGAGAATGGCGGTTGTAGTTGCAGAAGAAAATGCAGATGAGTTTATGAAATATGCTGCAGAGGAAAACCTGGAGGCAACACAGGTGGCTAAAGTCACAGAGGAGCCCAGGCTTGTTCTCAAGTGGAGAAATAAGGCAATAGTTGATATTTCCAGAGAGTTTTTAAATACAAACGGAGCTCATGTGGAAGCAAAGGCAGAAGTGCTCGCTCCCGATAAGAACAGCTATTTCCGTGAAATGGTCGAGGTAAAGGACTTTAAGAAGAAATGGATATCGACCATATCAGACCTTAACGAGTGCTCACAGAAGGGTCTGGTTGAAATGTTCGATTCATCGATCGGAGCCGGAACGGTATTCATGCCCTACGGCGGAGCTTACCAGAGCACACCAATACAGACAATGGTTGCACGTATTCCGGTTCTTGACGGAAAGACAGATACAGTTACCATGATGAGCTACGGCTTTGATCCGTATATTTCATCCTGGAGCCCCTATCACGGTGCCGTATATGCGGTTACCGATTCTATCGCGAAGATAGTTGCAACGGGCGGAGATATGACAAAGATCCGCTTCACCTTCCAGGAATATTTTAAGAGGATGACGGAAGATAAAAAACGCTGGAGTGCTCCTTTCACGGCACTGCTCGGAGCGTTTGAAGCACAGATGCAGTACGGTCTTCCTTCCATAGGCGGAAAGGATTCGATGAGCGGAACCTTTGAGGACATAGACGTTCCTCCCACACTGGTTTCCTTTGCGGTAGATACGGCATCCTTTAACAACATCATCACACCGGAGTTTAAACAAAGCGGTAACAAGCTCATTAAATTCACAATAGAAACTGATGAATACGACCTTCCCGTATATAAGAGCGTTATGAAGCTCTACAAGGGTATAGAAAAGGCCATAAAGGCAAAAGCGATCGTTTCCGCATATGCACTTGATGAATACGGCATAGCACCGGCGGTTTCGAAGATGGCCTTCGGAAATGCCTTCGGTGTAAAGCTTTCCGAAAAGCTTAAACCTGAGGAATTCTTCCTTTCGGAGACCGGTAACATCATTGCCGAGGTTCCTAAGGATCAACTTGACAAAATTAAAATTCCTTATACGGTTATAGGCGAAGTTACAAAGACAAAGGCCTTTGTTTACGGTAAGGAAAAGCTTACCTTTGATGAAGTCTTTAAGGCCTATAACGAGCCGCTTGAAAAGGTCTTCCCTACCATAGCGGTTAAAGGAAAAGAGAAGATAAAGACTAAGCCTTATAAGGGCGGCAAGGTTTATGTATGTAAGCACAAGGTCGCCCGTCCCAAGGTCTTCATTCCGGTCTTTCCGGGTACCAACTGTGAATACGATTCCTCACGTGCCTTCATCCGTGCAGGTGCCGATACGAACATTAAGGTATTCAGAAACATAACGGCAGATGATATTACAGATTCAATAGAGGTATTCAGTAAGGCAATTAAGGACGCACAGATAATAATGTTCCCCGGCGGATTTTCAGCCGGTGATGAGCCTGACGGCTCCGCGAAGTTCTTTGCCACCGCCTTCAGAAATTCGAAGATAAGAGAAGCGGTTTTAGACCTTATGAACAAGCGTGACGGACTGGTACTTGGTGTATGTAACGGCTTTCAGGCACTTATGAAGCTGGGTCTTCTCCCTAATGGGGAAATAATAGATGCACAGAAAACAGATTCGCCGACGCTGACCTTTAACACGATAAACCGACACATTTCAAAGATGGCCTATGTTAAGGTGATGACAGACAAGTCGCCATGGCTTACCGGAGCGAAGGTTGGAGGAGTCTATACATCTCCCGCATCACACGGAGAGGGCAGATTTGTTGCAAGCGATGAATGGCTTGATAAGCTTGAAAAGAACGGCCAGATCGCCACACAGTATTGCGACATAGACGGAAATGTAAGCATGGATGAGTACTGGAACATAAACGGTTCCTACAGAGCCGTTGAAGGAATCATTAGTGAGGACGGAAGGATTCTGGGAAAGATGGCCCACGTTGAAAGAAAGGGCGATCATGTTGCCATGAATATACCCGGAGAACAGGATATGAAGATCTTCGAATCCGGTGTAAAGTATTTCACTTAAATAAAATAAAATCAGCACAAAGAGGTGCCGGACCCGGGAGGGAGTGTAGATGACGGTGGTTTACATAATACACTTTTGAGGGGTTCCGGCACAAGCTATGAAAAAATAAGGAGAATTATTCAATGAAAGCGTTAAAAGCGTTTTTGATCCTGGAAAACGGAAATGTCTTTGAAGGAGAGAGCAGGGGTTCACAGAAAGAGGTTATAAGTGAGCTTGTTTTCAATACTTCCATGACGGGATATCTTGAGGTATTAACCGATCCTTCCTATGCGGGTCAGGCTGTCTGCATGACATACCCGCTGATCGGAAACTACGGAATATGTCTTGATGACGAAGAGGCGGACAGGCCCTGGACGGACGGGTTCATAGTGCATGAACTCTCAAGGGTTGATTCCAACTTCCGTTCCGGAGGATCGCTTGAAGATTATCTTAAAAAACACGATATCCCCTGCGTTGCAGGAATAGACACAAGAGCGCTTACAAAGATCCTGCGAGAGAGCGGGACCATGAACGCAATGATCACCACAAATGAAAACTACGATCTTAATGAGATAATTCCCAGACTTAAGGCCTATACAACCGGTAAGGTAGTGGAGAAGGTGAGCTGTAAGGAATACTATGATGTTCCGGCAGTGAAGGACCTCAAGGAAAACGGTGTTCTGGCGGGACAGACTACAACACAGGCGTCTATTATAAAGAAGCCGGAAACAATAGAAAGGGTTCCGTCAAGGATCAAGGCTCTTACGGGGGCAGGGCTTAAGGTTGCCATATTGGATGTCGGAATGAAGAAGGACATCGCCTTAAACCTTGCAATGAGAGGCTGTGATGTAAGAGTATTTCCCGAAAGTACAAAAGCGGAGGAGATCCTTTCCTACGATCCGGACGGTATTATGATATCAAACGGCCCCGGGGATCCTAAGGAGTGTGACGGTGTCATAAAGGAACTCTCCAAATTGTATGAAAGTGATAAGGCGATATTTGCAATCTGCTTAGGCCATCAGCTTATGGCCCTGGCCACCGGTGCGGATACACATAAGATGAAGTACGGACACAGGGGAGCCAATCATCCCGTTAAGGATAAGCTGACCGGAAGGGTGTATATTTCATCCCAGAATCACGGTTATGTGGTAGATGAAAATACCGTAGATCCGGCCGTCGCAGAGAGTGCTTTTATAAATGTAAACGACGGAACCAACGAAGGCTTGAAATATAAAAACAAGAGAATATTTACGGTACAGTTTCATCCGGAGGCCTGCGGAGGGCCTTTAGACAGTGCATATCTGTTCGAAAGGTTTATTTCGATGATGAAAGGGGAGGAGAAATAAATGCCAAAGAGGAATGATATAAAAAAGGTCCTGGTAATAGGCTCCGGCCCGATAGTTATAGGACAGGCAGCGGAATTTGATTATGCGGGCACACAGGCCTGCAGATCATTAAAGGAAGAGGGCGTTGAGGTTGTTCTTATAAATTCAAATCCCGCGACCATAATGACCGATAAGGATATAGCGGATAAGGTCTATATAGAGCCTTTGACCGTAAAGGTTCTGGAACAGCTTATCTTAAAGGAAAAGCCGGATTCGATACTTCCCACGCTGGGTGGTCAGGCAGGACTGAACCTTGGTATGGAGCTGGCTGAGTCAGGCTTTCTTGAGAAAAACGGAGTAAAGCTTATCGGAACGACGGCAGCTACCATCAAAAAGGCAGAGGACAGGCTGGAATTTAAAGAGACCATGGAAAAGATAGGCGAGCCGGTTGCTCCCTCTCTGGTTGTGGAAAATGTCGACGATGGTATTGAATTTGCAAAGAAGATCGGCTATCCGGTGGTATTGCGTCCTGCATATACGCTTGGCGGTTCCGGCGGAGGTATTGCAAACAATGAGCATGAGGCAAGGGAAATACTGGCGAACGGCCTAAGGCTCTCGAGAGTCGGACAGGTTCTGGTTGAGCGTTGCATTGCCGGATGGAAGGAAGTGGAATACGAGGTTATCCGCGATAATCTGGGTAACTGCATTACGGTCTGTAATATGGAAAATGTGGATCCTGTCGGTGTTCACACCGGAGACTCGATCGTTGTCGCCCCCTCTCAGACCTTATCTGATAAGGAATATCAGCTGCTCCGTTCGGCTGCGTTAAATATAATAGATGAGTTAAAGATCACGGGAGGCTGTAACGTACAGTTTGCACTTCATCCCAATTCATTTGAATACTGTGTAATAGAGGTTAATCCCAGAGTGAGCCGTTCATCGGCTCTGGCCAGTAAGGCAACAGGATATCCCATAGCCAAGGTTGCGGCAAAGATCGCTTTAGGGTACAACCTGGATGAGATAAAGAATGCAATTACGGGTAAGACATATGCCAGCTTTGAGCCGGCACTTGACTACTGTGTCGTAAAGATACCGCGTCTTCCTTTTGATAAATTCATAACTGCGAAGCGTACGCTTACCACACAGATGAAGGCAACCGGAGAGGTTATGAGTATCTGTGATTCCTTTGAAGGTGCCCTGATGAAGGCCATACGAAGTCTTGAGCAGCATGTGGACTGTCTTTTAAGCTATGATTTCTCGGCACTTAATGCAGAGCAGCTGGTTAAAAAGCTCTCTGTTGTGTATGATCAGAGAATGTATGTGATAGCTGAGGCTCTTCGAAGAGGAATGGAGGCTGAAACTATCCATGAGATAACGGGTTGGGATCTTTGGTTCATTGATAAGATCGATATTCTGGTTTCGATGGAGAAAACATTAAGAAGCCAGCTTGTCACACCACAGCTTCTTAAGGAGGCTAAGAGACTTGAATTTCCTGATGAAGTGATTTCAAGGCTCAACGGAATGAGTATTGAAAATATAAAGGCTATGAGGGAGGAAAACTCCATTACGGCCGCATACAAAATGGTTGATACCTGTGCTGCCGAATTCAAAGCCGAAACACCTTATTTTTATTCGGTATATCACGGAGAAGATGAGGCGAAGGAGGCCGATTCCACAGGAAAGGACAAGAAGATACTTGTACTTGGCAGCGGGCCTATAAGGATAGGACAGGGAATCGAGTTTGACTATTGCTCGGTTCACGCGACCTGGGCATTTGAGAGAGCGGGCTATGAGACCATAATAGTAAACAACAATCCGGAGACAGTTTCCACAGACTTTGATATTGCAGATAAGCTCTATTTTGAACCCCTTACACCGGAGGATGTGGAAAATATCGTAAATATCGAACATCCCGATGGTGCCGTAGTTCAGTTCGGAGGTCAGACCGCAATAAAGCTTACGGAAGCCCTTATGAAGATGGGCGTGAAGATATTGGGAACCAGTGCTGAAAACGTTGATAAGGCTGAGGACCGTGAGCTCTTTGATGAGGTACTTGCCGAAACCGGGATAAAGCGGCCGGCGGGACACACGGTATATACTGCCGAAGAAGCAATAAAGGCTGCAAACGAACTGGGATATCCGGTACTCGTCCGTCCTTCCTATGTGCTTGGCGGACAGGGCATGAGGATCGCCTTTAATGATGATGAGATCAACGAATTCATCGGAATAATCAATCGTATCGCACAGGATCATCCCATCCTTGTTGACAAATATATGATGGGTAAGGAGGTAGAGGTTGATGCGGTATGTGACGGTGAGGACATTCTGATCCCCGGAATTATGGAACACGTCGAGAGAGCCGGAATTCATTCGGGAGATTCGATATCCATCTATCCGGCCCCCACTCTCTCCGAGAAGGTGAAGGAGACGATCGCGGATTACACAAGAAAGCTTGCAAAGGCGTTAAATGTCATAGGACTCATAAACATACAGTTCATCGCTATGCCCAATGAAGAGGTATATTGTATAGAGGTCAATCCAAGGTCATCAAGAACCGTTCCCTATATAAGTAAAGTTACCGGAATACCTATTGTAGATCTGGCGACTCGTGTTATAATAGGCGGGAAAATAAAGGAACTGGGATATGAACCCGGACTTCAGAAGGAAGCGGATTACTTCGCGATCAAGATGCCGGTATTCTCTTTTGAAAAGGTTTACGGAGCAGAGATCAGCTTAGGACCGGAGATGAAATCCACCGGAGAATGTCTCGGTATAGCAAAGGATTATAACGAGGCTCTCTACAAGGCATTTCTGGGGGCGGGTGTCGTTCTTCCCAAATATAAACAGGTCATCATTACCGTTAAGGATTCCGATAAGGCTGAGGTTATCGATATCGGCCGCAGGTTTGAGGCGTTAGGCTACAGGATATATGCTACCAGGTCAACGGCAAAGGTTCTTCGTGATAATGGTGTTAACGCACTTAAGGTAAACAAGATCTCGCAGGAAAGCCCTACGGTCATGGATCTTATCTTAGGTCACAAGATCGATCTGGTGATAGATACGCCTACTCAGGGTTACACCAAGAACAGAGATGGTTTCCTTATAAGACGTACATCCATTGAAACGGGAGTGAACTGTATCACGGCACTTGATACGGCGAAAGCCTTACTCGGAAGTATGGAGGCGGCACAGGGAGAGCTGAAGCTGTCGCTGGTGGACATAGCCGAAATTGATAAAAGAGGATAAATATGTCTGAGTTTAAGACTATAAAGAATATTAAGGGGGGCTCCAGGAATTACAGTGTTGAATGCGAAAACATCATGAAGGGCGTGGACAGGGATAATAAACCGCGTCTTCTCCTTCATGTATGTTGTGCACCGTGTTCAAGTTACTGTCTGGAGTACCTCCTTGATTATTTTGACATAACCGTTTTTTTCTATAATCCGAATATGGATACCGAGGTGGAATACCATCACAGAGCCAATGAGCTTCAGCGCTTTATAAAGGAAGCCGGGCACGATGTGAAGGTGATAATAAAAAGCTATAAGCCCGAAGAATTTTATGACGAGGTAAGGGGGCTCGAAGATGAGCCGGAAGGGGGAGCCCGTTGCTTAAAATGCTACGAGCTTCGTTTGCGTAAAGCGGCAAAGTATGCTGCAGAAAACAGCTTCGATTACTTTACCACAACACTTTCGATCAGTCCGCATAAAAATGCTTCGGCACTTAATGAGATAGGTGAAAAGCTGGGGTTTGAATATAAGGTTAAGCATCTGCCTTCAGACTTTAAGAAAAAGGACGGCTTTAAACGGTCGATCGAGCTTTCGATGCAATACAGACTTTACAGACAGAATTATTGCGGTTGTGTTTATTCAAAAGAAGATACAACTGCTTAAAATGCAAGGAGATTATAGATGAAGTATTTGTCAGAACTGTTAACAGACGAGGTTAGTGCAGCTTTTAAAGAAGCGGGTTACAGGGAAGAAGCCGGCAAGGTCAGTGTATCCAACAGGCCGGATCTTTGTGAATTCCAGTGTAACGGGGCGATGAGTCTGGCAAGGGAATATCATAAAGCACCCATAAAGATCGCGGAAGAAGTAGCACAGATACTTTCAAACAGTAAGATCTTCAGTGAAGTAAATGCGGCTGCTCCCGGATTTTTAAATATGAAGCTCTCTGGTGATTATCTTAAGGATTATCTTGCCTGCATGACAGCACCCGATTACGGTCTCAAAAAAGAAAGCTCGGAAAAGATAATAATGGATTACGGCGGACCAAATGTTGCAAAGCCTCTTCATATCGGGCATTTAAGGAGTGCGATAATCGGAGAAAGCATAAAGAGAATGGGGAAGATCACCGGTAATGAGGTACTTGCCGATATCCACATGGGTGACTGGGGACTTCAGATGGGGCTTATAATTCACGAGCTCTCTTTAAGAAAAGGAGATCTGTGTTATTTTGACCCTTCCTATGATGGAGAATATCCGGAAGAAGCACCGTTCACATTATCGGAGCTTGAGGAAATATATCCCACGGCATCAAAAAAATCCAAGGAAACGGATGGCGAGGGAAATGAAACTCCGGAAGCTAAGGAATATAAGGAAGCAGCACTTCTTGCTACAAAAGAGCTGCAGGACGGTCGAAGAGGCTACAGAGCACTTTGGGAACATATAATGAAGATTTCCGTTGCTGATCTGAAGGCCAATTATGAAAAACTGGATGTTTCCTTTGATATATGGAAGGGAGAATCCGATGCGGACAAATACATAGCTCCGATGGTCGAAAATATGAAGGAAAAGGGGCTTGCACATGAAAGCCGTGGGGCTCTGGTGGTTGATATAGAAGAGGAAGACGATACAAAAGAGGTTCCTCCCTGTATGATCTTAAAAAGCGACGGAGCGGCATTGTATACCACAACCGATCTCGGTACGCTGGTTCAGAGACAGGAGGATTATCGCCCTGACAGGATCATTTATGTGGTTGATAAAAGACAGGGGCTTCATTTTGAGCAGGTTTTCCGCTGCGCAAAGAAGACGGGGATCATCCCGAAGGATACAAGGCTCGACTTCCTTGGCTTTGGCACGATGAACGGGCCGGACGGAGGTCCGTTTAAGACACGTGAAGGCGGTGTTATGCGTCTGGAATCTCTTATTAAAGAAGTAAACGAAGAGATGCTCAAAAAAATGAAGGAGAGCGACCACGATCTTAATCCTGCCGAAGAAAAAGAGGCTGCAGCCATAGTTGCGATGGCCGCAATTAAATATGGAGATCTTTCAAATCAGGCTACCAAGGATTATATATTTGACATAGATAAATTCACTTCGTTTGAAGGGAATACCGGACCCTATATTTTATACACCGTTGTAAGGATCAAGTCTATCTTAAGAAAATATACTGAGCAGGGGGGAGATATAAAGGACGCAAGGCTTTCTGCTCCGAAGACGGACGACGAAAAGGCACTTATGAACAAGCTCGCTATGTTTAATTCAATGATGGATAATGCCTTTAAGGAGCTTGCACCTCACAGGGTATGTGCGTTTATTTATGAAGTGGCAAACGATTTCAACAGATTCTATCATAGCACAAAGATCTTAACCGAAGAAAACGAGACCAGGCAAAAGGGCTGGATAGCACTTCTTGTATTTACAAAAGGAATACTGGAGACCTGTCTTGATGTTCTTGGCATGAAGGCACCGGAGAAAATGTAAAAAAAAAATAAACACACAATATACACAAATATCTTGTATTATGTTAGTATACGATTAACATAATATTGTTTATACAGGAGTAAACCGAATGGGAATTGAACAATTGTTGGGGAACGAAGACAATTTATCAACTGAAGAAATATATGACCCCGAAGCCGGAGTGGGACCGGCCGAAGAACCATACGAAGAGGATTCAGCTGAAGAAGATTCATATGAAGACTCATCCGAAGATTCATACGAGGACTCATTCGAAGAGGAAATGTATGAGGAAGACGAAGACGAAAGTGCCGATGCTTCCGATGAGACAGAAGACGAAGACGAAGAGAATGATGCTTTGGAATCCGAATCAGAATCCGAGGCTATTAATGTAGCAAAAGAAGACGGTAAGCCTCAAAAAGAAAGCAAGGCCGAAAAGAAGGATAAACCGGAAAAAAAGCCCAAAGCAAAGGCAAAAAAACGTTCTTTTTTCAGAAAGCATCTGAAGCTCTTTATCTTTTTATTAATTCTGATCATTGCAGGTATAGTTGCTTACTTCTATTTTCAGCATAAAAAAGCCTCGGAGCTTATGGCTGAACAGGAGAATATAAGTTATTCTTCGGTCACGACCATGGATATCAGTAATTCAGTGGCAGTTACGGGAACCATCGTATCAAACGAGAGCAGAAGTGTATCCACTCTGGTAAGTGACACGAAGGTTAAAACCGTTTCGGTTGATATAGGCGATTACGTAAAAGAAGGAGATCCCATCTGTACATTCGACAGCCAGAATATCGTTGACAAGATGGAAAGACTGAATAAGCAGATGTATGTTGCATCCTCCAAGGCAAAGCTCAGCGAGATGGAGGCAAATACCAATCTTGCCTGGACGCTGCAGGATTACTACGATACAGCGGAGGACGCAGATGATCAGATCGCATCGGCAGTCCGCAATTTTAATAATGCTGAGAGAGCCTTAGGTGAAGCGGAGCTTGCACTACAGCGTGCTCAGGAAGCTTATGACGATGATGACAGTGATTCGAATGCGGATGCTCTGTACAGGGCACAGAACAGTGTGGCAAGTGCAAAAGAAAGCAGACAGTCTGCTATAGACAGCTATTACAGTGCGCTTAGAGACAAGGATCAGTCTACGATAAAGACAGGAAGGACAATTTCCCAGAATCAGGAAGCAATAATAACTACCGATCTCAATAATTACACAACAAACGATGATGCCGAAACTCAGATGGCTACTCTTGAAGATCAGCTGGAGGCCTGCACGGTTGCAGCTCCCATCAGCGGACTTATCACGTCGATATCCGTTGAGGTTGGGGATGAATACAGTGAAAAATCAACTATCTGTGTAATTCAGGATGATTCGGTTTATAAGGTTTCGGGTACAGTAGACCAGTATGATATCAGCAATATCGAAGAGGGTATGAAGGCCATAATAAAGACCGATGCAACCGGAGACGAAGAGCTTCAAGGTGTGGTAACCTTTGTTTCACCCGTGCCACAGGGCAGCAGTACATCATCATCATCGGGAACAAGCACAAGTACTTCAAGTTCTTCTTCCACTAATTATCCCATAGAGATAACTCTGGATAAGAAGGATGACAGATTAAGGCTTGGTATGACTGCGGAGACATCCGTAATAACAGAGGAAAAGACGGGTGTTCTTGCGGTTCCTTATGATTATATCGAAACGGATGAAGAGGATAATTCATACGTTTATGTTGTAGAAGACAGTACCGACGATATGGGAGATGATGTTTCCGGAAATGCTGCAGGAGAAGGTGAAATGCCTAAAGGCGGTAATAAAAAGAAGGGCGGTTTATTATCCTTCTTAGGCATAGGCGGTTCGGCACAGAGCGAATCGGAGTCAGTTACTCCTCAGACAAAGAAAGTTCAGGTGGAGAAAGGTCTTGAGACTGATTACTATATAGAAGTTACATCTGACGAGCTTAAAGAGGGTGATACTCTGATGTCTCCCGATGATGCAGCTGCAGCGGCAATAAGCGACGAATCGGACGGCGGCGGGATCAGCTTATCCATCGGAGGCGGGCCCGGCGGCGGTCCCGGAGGTGGGCCCGGCGGTGGTCCCGGAGGCGGCGGAGGTCCGAGATAATGGACAGAGAACCGATAATCGATGCCAGGGGCATAATCAAAAGATATTATATTGGACAGCCTAACGAGCTGGAGATATTGCATGGAATTGATATCAAGGTTTATCCCGGGGAATTTGTTGCCATAGTAGGTGCTTCGGGTTCCGGAAAGTCAACGCTTATGAATATTATCGGAGTTCTGGATAAACCCACAGAAGGTCAATACTATCTGGACGGAGTCGATGTAGGCGAATCTGATGATTCCGAGCTTTCAAATATAAGAAACCAGAAGATAGGGTTTGTTTTCCAGACTTATAATCTGATATCAAGACAGTCCGCACTTAAGAATGTGGAATTGCCTATGCTTTATGGAGGAATGGGTTCCAGAGCCAGAACCAGGAGAGCCAAAGAGCTTATGGCCATGGTCGGAATGGAAGAGAGAATGCATCATAATCCGGATGAGCTTTCCGGCGGACAGAAGCAGAGAGTTGCCATAGCACGTGCAATGGGAAACGATCCTGCCATAATCCTTGCCGATGAGCCTACCGGTGCTTTAGATACAAAAACCGGCCGCATGGTTATGGATATCTTTCATAAATTAAACGAGGAACATGGTAAGACAATAGTTCTTATTACCCATTCACCGTCTCTTGCGGAGGAAACACAGAGGATACTTACCTTAAGTGACGGAATGATAATCGGAGAAAGAGAGGGCAGGGGTCATGCTAATATTTGAGAATATTCTGCTTGCCCTTAACGGCCTAAGGGCAAATAAAACCAGATCTCTTCTTACTATGCTGGGTATTATCATTGGTATAGCTTCGGTAATCACCATCATGACCGTCGGTGAATCCATGACTGCTTCTCTTACATCGGAGATGTCCAGTATGGGTGCTACAAATGTAACCATCGGCGTAAGCATGAAGGAAAGTGCTTATATGACGGATGAAAGCGGAAGATCCTTCAATAGTGGTCCTCACAGAACAGAGATGACTGATGACGACTATATTGATGCGGATATGCTTAAGTCTCTTCAGACATATTTCGGTGATAAGATAGAGAATATTCAGAAAACGGCATCTGTGGGAAGCGGAACGGTTCAGTACGGAGGAAAAACCTCTGCAGTTAATGTATCCGGCGTTAATAATGATACTCTGGAAGCTGCTGAGCTCACAATGAAGGCCGGGAAGCTCTTTACGGACAGGGATCAGGAAAGTGCCAAAAAGATCGCTATTGTTTCGGATTATATGCTCAATGAGGTATATGGGGCGGATGTCAATGATGTTGAAGAATATCTGGGCAAACAGATAAGCGTTGTAATGAATAATAAGTTTTATCATTATACGATCGTTGGTATTTATGAATATGACGAGAGTAATGAAACCTACAGCTTTGAATCCACCACATCTACCAGTCTCTATATTCCGCTCATAACCGGTTTTAACGAGCTTCATACAAGAGAACGTTACAACGAAGTGACGGTAGCTACGGTTGCGGGCATAAATCTGGATGATTTTATGGTTGAGATAGAAGACTATCTCAACGAGGTATATTACAGGAATAATGATAATTTTGAGGTGAACTGCTATTCGCTGTCATCCATGCTTGAATCGATGACGGAAATGATGAGTACCATTTCAGTGGCTATTTCCGTTATTGCCGGAATCTCCCTTCTGGTAGGAGGTATCGGTGTTATGAACATCATGCTGGTTTCCATTCAGGAACGTACGAGAGAGATAGGTACCAGAAAGGCACTTGGGGCGACAAATTCATCCATAAGGATGCAGTTTATCGTAGAGTCGATAGTGCTATGCATAGTCGGAGGTGTGATCGGTATCATAATCGGTCTTATAGCAGGAAGCATAGCGGCGCAGAAGCTTGCGGAGGTTGATGCTACGGCACCGATAAACGGTATAATCCTTTCGGTTGGTTTCTCGGTTGCGATAGGTGTGTTCTTCGGTTATTATCCGGCAAACAAGGCTGCGAAGATGAATCCGATAGACGCCCTGAGATATGAATAAAACATAAGCAGAAAAGCGGTGCGAAATGCACCGCTTTTTTGGTTTGCTATTAAAATGATAATTATATATAATCTTAAAGAAAGTTTTTTATGATTTAATTAAGACAAATATTTTTACCTTAAAAGAAAGGATTTGATCATGGTTTGCAATAATATTCTGGAATATATCGGTCACACACCCATAGTGAGACTAAACAGGATGAATGATAAGGATGCGGCTGAAGTGCTGGTAAAATATGAGGGACTCAATGTAGGAGGTTCAATAAAAACCAGAACGGCTTATAATATGATAAAGGCTGCTCTTAAGGAAGGACGTATTCATGATGATACGATAATCGTTGAGCCAACCAGCGGAAACCAGGGCATAGGGCTTGCACTTATCGGAGCTGTTATGGGGTATGAAACCAGAATAATAATGCCTGACAGCGTCAGTGAGGAAAGAAGGTATCTGGTAGAGCATTACGGAGCTAAGGTAATTCTTGTTCACGATGACGGAGACATAGGAAAGTGTATGGACGAGTGTTTGCAGGTTGCACTTAAAATGGCGGAAGAGGACAAGCGTGTATATATTCCGCAGCAGTTCGAGAATCCCGCTAATCCGAAGGTTCATAAGCATCACACAGGGCTTGAGATATTGGAGCAGGTCGCAGGGCCTATACACGGTTTCTGTTCGGGAATAGGGACGGGCGGAACCATAAGCGGAATAGGTGAGACCCTAAAAGCCCAATATCCCGAAATAGAGATATGGGCCGTTGAACCTGAGAATGCGGCTATTCTTGCGGGCGGAAATATCGGAACGCACGTACAGATGGGAATAGGAGACGGTATAATTCCTAAGAATCTGAACAGGGCTATTTATGACGAGATCTACATTGTTACAGATGAGGAGGCTATAAGAACCGCAAAGGACCTTGCTCGTAAGGAGGGGCTGATGTGCGGTATAAGCTCCGGTACAAATGTGGCTGCGGCACTGAAGCTTGCGAAAAAACTGGGGCCCGGAAAGACGGTTGTTACAGTGCTTCCGGATACGGCCGAGAGATATTTTTCGACCCCGTTGTTTGAAAACGACTGATCCTATGTTTATGAATGCAGGATCAGGCATTGTTTAGTGTCTTCACCCTGAAGAAGGAGGTATTGCAAATGGTATATACGGTTACATTTAATCCGGCTCTTGATTATGTGGTCAGGATGGATGAAGAGATAAAACCGGGAAAGACAAACCGGACCAGAAGTGAGGGATATTACTATGGTGGTAAGGGTATAAATGTATCGGCTATATTGTCGGAGCTTGAAATTGAGAATACTGCGCTTGGGTTTGTTGCAGGTTTTACCGGTGATGCAATAGAGACAGGTGTAAAGGCTATGGGGATCAATACTGATTTTATTCATCTGAAGGAAGGCCTGTCCAGGATCAATGTTAAGATCAAAACAAAAGAAGAGACAGAGATAAACGGTCGTGGTCCGAAAATAGATCAAAGAGAACAAAACGAACTTTTTAAAAAGCTTGGAAATCTTACAGATGGGGATGTTCTTGTTCTTGCCGGTTCGGTACCGGCATCGCTTCCCGATGATATTTACGAAAAGATCCTCGAATCCATTGCTGACAGGGAGATACCTGTAGTGGTAGATTCCACAGGTGATCTTGTGAGAAATGTACTAAAGTTCAATCCGTTTCTTATTAAACCCAATAAGGATGAACTTCGGGAGCTTGTGGGAAGGAAGATGGATTCCTTTGACGATATTTATGAGGCTGCACTTGAGCTTCAGGAAAAGGGTGCTGCCAATGTTCTTGTCTCAATGGGCGCTGAAGGGGCTATGCTTGTAGATGAGAATAAAAAGATACACAGGACTTATGCTCCCAAGGGGGAGCTCAAAAACTCAGTAGGTTCAGGTGATTCAATGGTTGCCGGGTTTATTTCCGGCTTTTTAAAGAGCGGGAATTACGCAGAAGCCTTAAAGCTGGGAACGGCTGCGGGAAGTGCAACCGCTTTTTCGGATTCACTCGCAACGAAGGAAGAGATTGAAGAGGTTTATAACAGGATGTGATAATGGTATCAGAGGTCGGAGATCGTAGATCTCTGATCATCGGTGTTTTCTTCTGTCGTTTTTTTCGTAGTAGGCCCGTTTATCTTCGTACATCCTGCTGTCAACGATCTTTAGTATCTTATCCATTGAATCCTTGTTAAGATCAAAGATTCCCCATCCGCATGAAAAATGAAGGGTATAGGGAAGACGATTGTTGGCGTTGAACATACTGAAGTTGTGATGCATTCGATCGAGACATTTTCTTACCGTTGCCTGACTGTCGGTGTTTATCAGGATGATAAATTCATCTCCGGCATAGCGCACAGCGGTTCCCAGAACACCTACGGATGTATTGAGCAGGTTTGCGGTTTTTATTATGGCACGGTCACCTTCCGAGTGACCGTATTTATCGTTTATGCTCTTGAAGTCGTTAAGATCGATCATCATTATACAGAGCTTTTTATCGGCGTGCTTAAAATTGGTTAAATACTGGCGGTTATAAAGACCTGTCATGGAATCGATAAGCAGGTTTCTGTTCTGCATTGAAAGGACCATAAGTATAAGGCCTACGGCAGAGGCCGGCCATATAAGTGATATGCCGTAAAAGGTACCTTGAACAATAAGGCCGATAAAGGTCGGGATAAGAAGCTCAACTGCAGGAAAATCCTTGAATACTCCGCCCTTCAGGCGTGATACAAGATAGATTCCGAGAGCCAGGATCATATGAATGATCCCCAAACCGGTATAAACAAAATAAAGCGGCAGACGCTGATATCTGTTTGTCTCGTCTATATAGAAAACAAGGGGTTTAAAGAAATTTATCATTAAAACCGTAAAGCATACAAAATCCATTATGGTTATTAATTCTATCAGCCATTTGGAATTGTACCCTTTGGCATTTCTTTCTATCAGCAGTAAAAATACCGGGCTGAAAATAAGATTAGCCATATATAACAAAAGATTTCCGAAGTATAAAACAAATCTTATAAATTTTCCGGGTTTGCCGTCCAGTATAAATACGATCGGATCAACTAAACAACATACTACAAGTGTTATCGCCATCAAATAGAGCATAGAGGCTTCTATTTTTTTCTGCATGATAAAAGCATTGCTTCTTAAGAGTCCCAACATCAGAAGAAGGCCTATGCCGTTTGCTATAAATATTTCAAATAGGTTTGGTTCTGTCATAAAATCCTCTGTATGTGTATGAATAAAGATTTGTTACTGAAGTACCGATGAGCTGATACTTAAATTGCTAAAGTAAATGCATCGGTATATATATATACGGGTTAATGAGAAAAATGTTACATTTTATTTATAATTTATTTTGTCACAAAAATCTATTATATACAAAATAGGA